>NZ_RZTF01000033.1:229-23462 GCF_004023175.1 Mesorhizobium sp. M7A.F.Ca.MR.362.00.0.0 | reverse complement strand
TCACGCTCGCTATGCTGGTGCGCCACGCCATGCACGGCGGCGTCATCGACACGGGTGCCATGACGCTCGCCGAACAGTCGATCTACACCCTGATCGCCATCGGCGCCGGCGCCATCCTGGTCGCCATCGACATGCGCTCGCCAAGCTCGGTGCTGCGCTATGGTTCGATGGCCGCCGGTGTGGCCTCGGTCGCCTTCATCGTTGTCAGGCACTTCGTCGTGCTGAATCCGCTGTTGTCAGACGAATCGACAGGCCGGATCCCGGTGTTCAACCTGTTGTTCCTCGCCTATCTCCTGCCTGCGGTCGCCGCCGGGGGACTGGCGCTCTACGCCAGGGACAAGCGGCCGAAATGGTATGCGCAGATGCTGGCCGTGGTGGCTGCCGTGCTTGCCTTCGCCTATGCCACGCTGTCGGTGAGGCGCCTGTTCAAGGGCGAGTTCATCGGCTTGTGGAGCGGCCTCGGCCAGTTGGAAACCTATACCTACTCGGCGCTTTGGCTGGTGATTGGCGTTGCGCTCCTCACAGCCGGTGTCTGGTTGAAATCGCAGGTGCTGCGCGTCGCCTCGGCCGCGCTGATCGCGATCGCCGTGCTGAAGGTCTTCATCTTCGACATGTCGGAGCTGGAAGGTGTGCTGAGGGCGTTGTCGTTCATCGGCCTTGGCGCCGTGCTGATCGGCATCGGCCTGTTTTATCAGCGGCTTTTGACGCGGGCGGCGCGGGAAAACGGATAAAGGCAAGCAAGAACAATAAGATTTCACCCCGACCGGGAATAAATCGGCACTAGCCAGCGTTATTGCATTGCTTGGGTGACCGGGGCGGGAGACCGCTTCGCGCTGGCCGCTTGCGCCGTGCCCGGAAGGCGCGTTCAATTGGGATCAATAAGGGCGACCTCGAAACCAGCGGTCATGGACGAAAAGAAGGCAGCAATCCTTGGCGAAATACCGCGCCTGCGCCGCTACGCACGCTCGCTTTTGCGCGACCGCGACGCTGCCGACGACCTTGTCCAGGATTGCCTCGAGCGGGCGCTTGTGCGGCTCGACAACTGGCAGACGGGAGAAAGCCCCCGGAGGTGGCTGTTTACGATCATGCATCATTTGTTCATCGACCAGATGCGCAAGGTGAACCGCCGCGGCGAGGCGGCGATGCTGCCGCTGGAGGCGGGCGAGGCCGTTGCCCAGCCGGCCGAGCAGATGGAGAGCATTGCCTCGCGCGAGATCGTCGACGCATTGCAGGCGATCAGCCCCGACCGTCGCGCAGCCCTTGTCATGGTTGCCATCGAAGGTTTTTCCTATGCCGAAGCCGCCAACATTCTGGGCGTGCCTGCGGGCACGCTGATGTCGCGCATTGCGCGCGGGCGTGAGGAATTGCGCGGGTTGCTGGACGACACGGCGCGCCGCCGCGCGATAAGGATCGTCGAGAAATGATCCGCCGCGACTTTTCCGAACGTGACATCCATATGGCGCTCGATGGCGAGCTGCCCGGCGATGAGCGCGCGGCCTACGATGCCTGGCTCGACGCCAATCCCGAGATGAAGGCCAGGAGCGCCCGTTTCACCGCCGACCGGGCGGCGCTGCGTGCCGCCTTCGCCGACGTGCTGGACGAAGCCGTGCCTGGGCACTTGCACAAGGTCGTGCTTGGCGAGGTGCCGGTCAAGGCAGCTGTGCCACGCTCACGCTGGTGGCTTGCCGCTGCTGCCGCCGTGCTTCTGGCCGTAGGCGGACTTGGTGGCTATTTTGCCGGCATCGATGGCATCGGCCAGGAGGACCCGGCCGAAGATCGGCTGGCCGAGCAGGCAATCGCGGCTCATGTCATCTATGCCGCCGAAAAGCGGCATGCCGTCGAGGTGCCGGCCAGCGACAAGGACCATCTGCAGACATGGCTGTCCAACCGGATAGGGCTGAATCTGGTGGCGCCGGACCTGACCGCCGACGGATTCCAGCTGGTCGGCGGCCGGCTGTTGCCGGCAGGCGAGAGCAAGGCCGCCATGCTGCTTTACGAGGACGGCAATGGGCAGCGTATATCGCTGTTCGTCACCACGGAATCGACGGAGAATGCCAAGGGCACCTACGCCGCCGCGCAAGATGGGCCCGAGGCCGTCTACTGGCTGGACAAGGGCTATGGCTGCGCCGTGGTCGGCTCCTTGCCGCGCGAGCGGCTGGCCGAGGTCGCCAGGAGCGCCTACACGCAACTTGTGAACGGGCTGGCAAGCTGAACGGCATTGCTTTTGCCGGTGCCGTCGATCCGCGAATGCCGATCCGGCCGAAGGACCTTTCACACCCGTCGGGCCGCGTCGGACTTGTCACAATTCGGCCCTAATCGAGGTGCGATAGCGCTTGATGAATGCCGTCGCATCGCCCCGGAAATCGGAAGCGGTTTTTGGAAACACGAGGCGAGATTCAAGGTGGTGGAGCGGACTTCGTGCGCCCAGGTGGACGCCGGTTTTCCCAACGCCCTGGTCGGCGTCAAGGACGTGTTCGAGTAGGGCCATTTCCACCACCAATCGAGGTTTTCTGAAGCCGCATGCCTGCCGAGATCCGCATGGCCCGCGCGTCTGACGTCGATGATCTCGCCGCCATTGAGAAAGCTGTTTTCTCAAGCGACCGTATTTCCCGCCGCTCCTTCCGCCTGTTCATCGAGCGTGAAACCGCCGAGACGCTGGTCGCCGAGGTCGATGGCCGCCTGGCCGGCTACGCGATCGTGCTGTTTCGCAAGGGCAGCGGGGTGGCGCGCCTCTACTCGATTGCGACCAGTCCGTTTTTCGGCGGGCTGGGGGTCGGCCGCATGCTGCTCGGATCCGCCGAAGATGCCGCCTTCGAGCACGACCGCATGATGCTGCGTCTCGAAGTTCGAGAGGATAACAGCCGCGCGATCCGCATCTACGAACAGGCCGGGTATCGCAAGATCGGCCGCGAGCCCGGCTACTATGAGGATGGCGAAACGGCACTTCGCTACGAAAAGACCTTGCGTGGCGACATTCCGATCGCCACCAAGGTGCCGTTTTACCCGCAGACCTGCGAATTCACCTGCGGCCCTTGCTGCCTGATGATGGCGATGGCCAATTTCGATCGCGGCTTCGTGCCGGATCCGGTCATGGAAATCCGCCTGTGGCGTGAAGCGACGACCGTCTTCATGATGTCTGGTCCCGGTGGTTGCGAGCCATTCGGCCTCGCTGTCTCGGGCTACGAAAGCGGGCTCGCGGTGGAGATCTACGTTTCCTTCTATGGCGCGTTGTTCCTGCAATCGGTACGCAGTGAGGACAAGCGCAGGGTGATGGAACTGGCCCAGGTCGACTTTCGCCGACGCGCGGAACTTTACGGCATCCCGGTGAATTACCGTGCATTCACAATCGACGATATCCGCGCTGCGATCGCTGAGGGAAAGCTGGTGCTGGTGCTGATCAGCGGCTTCCTGATGTTTGGCAAGAAGGTGCCGCACTGGGTGCTGGCGATCGGCGATGACGGCGACCATATCCTGATCCACGACCCTTGGGTCGAGGACGAAAGGCAGGAGACCATCCTTGATGCAGCCAACATTCCCGTGCCTTACGGCATCTTCATGAACATGGCGCAGTTCGGTCGCGATGGATTGCGTGCCGCCATCACTCTGGGAAAGCGTGACAGATAATGACCTGGGTCATCCTTACCGGCAGGCAGAGCGATCTCGACCAGGTGGCGACACCGCACAAGATCATCACCAATCGCGACTATCTCGCGCACCCGTCACTGTTTCGCGGCCAGCGGCCGAAGGTCATCAACCTGTCGAACAATTACGGCTACCAGAGCCGCGGCTACTATGCGTCGCTGCTGGCAAGCTCGCGCGGCCACAAGGTGATCCCGACGGTCGAAACGATGATCGACCTTTCGGAGCGCAAGCTCTATGAACACGCGCTGCCGGAACTGGAGCTGGCGCTCAACAAATGCCGCAAGGATCTCGGCGGCGTTTTTCCGCAAAAGGTCTGCATCTTCTTCGGCATCGGCCCGTCGAAAATCTGGGACCGCTTCGCCAAACTTCTGTTCGACTGGTTCCGCGCGCCGGCGCTCGAAGTCCACATCAAGGACAGCGCCGAATGGGCCTCGATCCGCAAGATCGGTTTCCATCCGCTGGCGCGGATGACCGAGGACGAGGAAAAAAGCTTCATCCAGTGCCTGGAGACCTACACCAACCGCGAATGGCGCGACACCAAGGGCCGCACGCCGGCGCGCTACACCTTCGCCACGCTGGTCGACCCGCATGAGGAATTGCCGCCATCGGAGATATCGTCGCTGCGCTATTGGGCCAAGATCGCCGAGAAGATGGGTGTCGAAATCGAGCCGATCACCAAGCGGGACCTCGCCAAGCTCGCCAATTACGACGCGCTGTTCATTCGCGAGACCACCTCGATCTCCAACCACACCTATCGTTTCGCCCGCCGCGCCCAGCAGGAAGGCATGCCGGTTATCGACGATCCGCTGTCGATGATCCGCTGCACCAACAAGGTCTATCTCAACGAGCTGATGGCCTACAACAAGGTGCCGGTGCCGCCGACGGTGATGATCGCCGGCACCTCGGATCTCGAACTGGCAGCGCAGACGCTGGGCTTTCCGCTGGTGCTGAAAATCCCGGATTCGTCGTTCTCGCGCGGCGTCAAGAAATGCGCCAATTTCGAGGAACTGAAGACGCTTGCTACCGAATGGCTGGAGGATTCCGACCTTCTGATCGCGCAAAAATTCATTCCGACCGAGTATGACTGGCGCGTCGGTGTGCTCGGCGGCCAGCCGCTGTTTGCCGTGCATTATCTGATGGCCAAGAAGCACTGGCAGATCGTCAACCACAAGGCCAACGGCAAGCCCGACCAGGGCGGCATCAAGAGCTTCACGCTGAAGGAGACGCCGGCGCATGTCGTCGAGACGGCTGTAAAGGCGGCGCGCTGCATCGGCGACGGGCTCTACGGCGTCGACCTCAAGGAGACCAAGGACGGCGTCTTCGTCATCGAGGTCAACGACAATCCCAACCTCGACCATGGCTGGGAGGATTCCGGCGAGAAGGACGAGGTCTGGGTGCGGCTGACGCAGTGGTTCCTGGAGCGGCTGGACCGGCCGGGGCGGTAATTTGATCGGGGGTAGAACATGCAGTTTATCGTGATCGAGGATTTCACCGGCTGCGATCGCAAGGAGATCTATCGCCGCTTTCGCGACCGCGGCCGCCTGAAACCGGACGAGCTTCTCGTGCACCACAGCTGGATCGCGGCGGACATGAGCCGCTGCTTCCTGCTGGTGGAGACCGATGACGTCACGCTGCTGCAGCGTTGGGTCATCGAATGGGCGGATCTGGTGGAGTTCGAGATCATCCCCGTGGCGACAAACAAGGACATGGCTGAGGCATTGAGCGGGCACCTCTGATCATCGCGGCACTATACGTCAACGCAGTGCCGGCGAGTTCACTGCGCGTCGGCATTCGTCGATCAGCCACTGGCGAAACGCCGCCACGACGTCGCGCCTGGCGCTGCGCTCGGGGATCGTCAGGCAATAGGGCTGGCGTAGCTCCAGTGCCTGGGCGAGGGGCCTGACAAGCCGGCCGTCTTCCAGCGCCTCGGCACAGTAGATCCCTTGCGCCAGCGCCACGCCCAATCCCGAAATCGCAAGGTCGAGCGCTGCGCGCGATGAGTTGGCCGAGAGGCCGCGCTGCGCTGCCCGGCCGGGCTCGATACCGGCCGCCTCGAACCAGTTGTGCCAGGACGGAAAGGACGCACCAGTCGGTCCCCAGCCCGTGTGGATAAGCGGCAGGCTGGCCAGGCCTTCGGGTTTGATGGTGTCCGCCAGCCCGGGCGCACACACGGGATAGACTGCGTCCTGGACGATGTCCTCGGTCGGGTGCTCGCGATAATGCGGCCCATAGGAGAGCCTGATGTCGATCAGTTCACGGTCGAACGGCACCGGGTCGTCGTCGCCTCTGAGCGATATGTCGACGGCGCCATGGCTAGAGGCAAAACCAGCGAGACGCTGTGAAAGCCAACCCATGGCCATGGATGGCGGCACCGACACCACAAGGCGCGGGCGGAACGTATCGCCGCCCAGCTGGCGCGCGACGCTGCCGATCTCCTGGAAGGCCATGGTCAGCCTGGGCAGCATCTCGACGCCGGCCTCGGTGAGGACGACGCGCCGGTTGACGCGGTGGAACAGCTTGCGGCCCATCTGCTCCTCGACCGTGCGGATGAGCTGGCTGACGGCAGCGGCCGACACCGAAAGCTCTTCCGCTGCCGCGGCAAAGCTGCCTGTACGGGCCGCAGCCTCGAAAGCTTGAAGTCCTTTGAGAGAGGGAGGTACGGCCATAATCACCGAATAGATAAGTTCAGCTTATCTAGATTGCAGAAATCGTCGTTTTTGGAAAGGTTGTTCATTGGCTACAGTGGGTTCATCAAGCTCCAGTCTGGATCGAAGCACGTGGATCATCGTGACGTAATTTCATCGTTGACGCAGGAGGAGCGCAACCGGCTGACCGCCAAGTCTGATGTTGCGGGCCTCGTTCAGCTTGCTGCTCATTGGGGCGCGATCGTGGTCGTCGGATCGCTGATCGCCGCCAAGGTGCCGTTCTGGCCACTGCTGATGCTGCCGCAAGGTATCCTCATCGTCTTCCTGTTCACGCTGCTGCACGAGACGGTTCATCGTACGGCTTTCGAGGCGCAATGGCTGAACGATGCCGTGGCGCGGGTGTGCAGCCTGGCGATCGCGCTCCCGGCCGACTGGTTCCGCTACTTCCACTTCGCCCACCATCGATACACGCAAGATCCCGACAATGATCCGGAACTGGCGTTCCCCAAGCCGGAGACATGGCGGCAATACCTCGTCCACATATCCGGCATCCCGTTATGGTGGGGCCACCTGAAGACGCTTTATGCCAACGCGGCGGGCGGTGGTCGCGAAAGCTACGTTCCGCCAAAGGGCTATGACAAGGTGCGCATCGAGGCACGCGCCATGATTGCCTTTTATGCCGTGATCCTTCTGCTGGCCGTCTATTTCCGGCTCTCGGTGCTTGTCTATGTCTGGATCTTGCCCGCTCTGTTGGGGCAGCCGTTTCTGCGCCTCTATCTCTTAGCCGAGCACGGCCGTTGTCCGTTCGTCGCCAACATGCTGGAGAACACCAGGACCACGCTGACCAATTGGCTGGTCCGCAGGCTGGCGTGGAACATGCCGTTCCATGCCGAGCATCATGCCTATCCAGGCGTGCCGTTTCATCAACTGCCGCGGTTTCATGCGCTGATCGAGCGGCATCTCAAGATGGTCGAGCCCGGCTATGTCAGCTTCCACGGCAAATACATCGACACGCTGCGTTGACGATGGCCGGCCTCAGCCGGTCTGGCTGTGCAGCGCTCGGGATTTCAATAGACGCTGGATCTCGGCGGCCGTTGACGGCACGCCGATCAGATAGCCCTGCGCCTCTGTACAGCCATTGCCGCGCAGGATGTCGAGTTGCACCTCGGTCTCGACCCCCTCGGCGGTGACAGTGATGCCAAGCTCGGCGCCCAGCCCGATGACGGTGCGAACGATCGCCGCGGCGTCACGATTGCCCAGGTCGTGGATGAACGAACGATCGATCTTGATCTTGTCGACGGGAAAACGCCTGAGATAGCCGAGCGAGGAATAGCCGATGCCGAAATCGTCCAGCGCGATGCGGATGCCGAGTTCGCGCAACTGCCGCAGCGTCCTCAGCACCGCCTCGCTTTCGTCCATTAGCACGGTTTCGGTGATTTCCAGCTCCAACCGATCGGCTGGCACGCCGGAGAAAGCCAGCGCCGAGATGACGCTGCGGGCGAAGCTGCCGCTTTTGAGTTGCACGGCCGAGACATTGACCGCGACGCGCAGGCCGGCGGGCCAGTCGGCCGCCGCCGTGCAGGCTTTCCTCAGCGCCCATTCGCCAAGCGGCACGATCAATCCGGTTTCTTCGGCGGCCGGAATGAAGCTGTCCGGCGCCACCGTGCCGCGTGTCGGCGAATGCCAGCGCATCAAGGCTTCGGCGCCGACGATCTCCCCGGATGCGATGTTCATGATGGGCTGGAAGTCGAGGTCGAATTCCTGGCGCGGCAGCGCGGTCTCGAGGTCGATCTCCAGCGCACGCCGTGCCTGTACCATAGCGTCCATTCCGGGTTCGAAGAACCGATACTGATTGCGCCCTTCGCTCTTCGCCCGGTAAAGCGCTGTATCGGCGTTCCTCAGCAGCGTGTCGGCATCTCCACCGTCGTCGGGGAAAACCGCGATGCCCAGGCTGATGCCGACATGCATCTCGCGGTTCTTGTCGCGGAACGGTTTTCCGATTGTCTCGACGATGCGCTTCGCGAGTTTTTCTGCATTGGCAATGCCCTTGAAGTTGAACTGGATGATGACGAATTCGTCGCCGCCGAAACGGGCGACGACGTCGGTTTCGTTGTGCAGGCAGCGCTGCAGCCTCTCGGCCACGCTCTTCAACAGCCAGTCGCCGGCCGGATGTCCCCAGGTGTCGTTGACCGCCTTGAAGCGATCGAGATCGAGCGAAAAGATTGCCAGCGGCGTGACCGCCGTGGCTTCCAGCGCAAGGTCGAGCCGTTCGCGAAACATCGAGCGGTTGGGCAGTCCCGTCAGCGTATCGTGATGCGCAAGATGGGTCATGCGCTCTTCGGTGCGGCGACGTTCTGTGACGTCGTCGAAGGTCACTACCCAGCCGCCGCCGTTCATCGGCCGGCGTGTGACCAGAACCGTCCTGCCGTCGGTAAGATGCCGGTAGGCCGAATGCATTTTTGCCGCCGTCAGGCAGGCTTCGGTCTTGGCGACTTCGCTGTCGACGTCGATCTCCGTATAGATGCCGAGTTCCAGCAATTGTTCGAGCGCCTCGCGGTGCGTCGTTCCAAGCGGGAAGTCTGCCGCGGTGACATTGTAGAGTTCAAGAAAACGCCGGTTGCGCACGATCATCTTGCCGTCGGCGCCGTACATCAGCAGGCCTTGCGACATGTTGGCAAGCGCTGCGTCGAAGCGGCGGTGCTGCTCCTTGAGATCCTCTTGCGCGCGGCGCTGCTCGGTGATGTCCTCGTAGATCGAGACCCAGCCGCCCAGAGCCAGAGGGCGGTGCGAGATGCTGACGATGCGGCCGTCCGACAGTGTTTCTTCGTAGGTCGAGGGCTTTGCCTGATCGATATAGGGCTTGCGGATGGCGTAGAGTTCGTCGGCGGTTTGCGAGGCGATGCCGATATCGACGCTGTGGCGCAGAATGTCGAGGAACCGGATGCCGGGCCTTATGACGCTGGCTTCGAGGCAAAAGATGTTCAGGTAGTTGCCGTTGCAGATGATCATCCGCTCGTCGGCGTCGAACATGCACAGGCCGTGCGACATGTTCTCGACCGCAGCCGAAAAGCGTTGGTTCTGCTCGCGCAGTTCGTCTTCCATGTGGCGGGAGCGGTCCATGCCTTCGGCCTCCCGTTTCGGGATGGTCGGACCATCCTTGGCATCAGCGACGGGCATGAGCGCGCCTGCGGACCGTGATCGAACGCGCTATTGTGGCCGCCGCCGGTTAATTTAGCGTTTTAATGCATGTCGCCCAAAAGTGACCTCGGTTTTGGGGGAAACGACATGCATAAAAACAAAGACCTAAAGCGCGGCGCATGAATCCGTTTCAGCGCGACGCGCTTTAGCCGATTGCGGTTGCCGAAACCTGGTGCCGCGACGTCTCGATCGCGGAAAACCGCTTCAGGAACGCATTTTGCGCCCAGGTCACCGAGCGTGGCGTGAAATCGAAGCGGTCGGCATTGAAGCCGCGCGGACGGCCGAAGAACTCGGTCGCCTCGGCGGTCGAAAAGCCGGCAAGCAGCGTTGCCTCGAAATAGGCGGCGATCTGGTCGGCGCGCTTGATCTCTTTGCGCAGCGCAGCACTTGGCTCCGGCGGCAGCGAGAAGCGCAGATGGATGGCGCGCTGCAGCCGTAACTCACAATCCTTGTAGCTGCCGCCCATCACCGATTTGAACGGCGAGATCATGTCGCCGATGACATATTCGGGGGCGTCGTGCAGCAGGGCCGCCAACCGGGCGTCGGCCGAAGCCTCGGGTACCAGGTCGCGGAACAGCGCTTCGACCAGCAGCGAGTGCTGGGCAACCGAAAAAGCATGCTCGCCGCTGGTCTGGCCGTTCCAGCGGGCAACGCGGGCGAGCCCGTGCGCAATGTCTGAAATTTCGATGTCGAGCGGCGAGGGGTCGAGCAGGTCGAGCCGGCGGCCCGACAGCATGCGCTGCCAGGCGCGTGCCGGCGCGCCGACGCGGTCGGCCGCCATCAGGCCTCCTCCGCGCTGACGGCTTCCTGCGGGAAGGCGAATTTTGCCCAGCGGGGAATGGCTAGTGTAACCGGAATGTTCGCCGCCATGATCGGCAGGTCGGCGTCGAGCGCCGCCTTGATCCGGTCGATGCGCGCAATCGCCAGACCGATCGTGCCGGCGGTCGAGCCGAGCGTGCCAACCGGCCTGCCTTCGACGGTCAGTTCGGTGCCGGGCGCGGGCAGGGACCCGTCAGCCGACACAATCAGCACGCGCCGTCTGGCGGTGCCGCGATGCTGCATGCGCGAGACGACCTCCTGGCCGACATAGCAGCCCTTCTTGAAGCCGACGCCACCGGTTTCGTCCAGCAGCACGTCGTGAGGGAAGGCGTCTCCGAGTTGGTAGTCGCTGCCGCTTTCGGCAATGCCGCCGGCAATGCGGAAGGCTTGCCACGCGGCAAGATCGCTGCGCTCATCTGTTTCGCCATAGGAACGCGTGACGGCACCCTTCGGAAAGCGCGTGTCGGCTGCCGCCGTTGAATCGAATTGCGAGGGTGTTGATTCATGTCCCCATGCGACGGTGACAAATGCCTGATCGGATTTGGCAATCTCGACCTTGGCGCGCAGTTTGTAGAGCGTCAGCCGGCGTATGAAATCGCCTGAGATGTCGGCACGGCATTCGAGCCGGAATGCATTCTCGCCGGTGCGGGAGATCAGGAAATCGAACAGGATCTTGCCTTGCGGCGTCAGCAGCGCACCGGGCCTGGCTTCGCCGGGAGCCAGGATGTCTAGATCGGTGGTCAGGATGTTCTGCAAAAAATGCTCGGCATCCGGACCTGAGACGGAAATGAGGGCGCGGTCTTTGAGCTGGGCAAAGGGCATGGGCGGAAAAGCAACCTGATCTTGCAAAACGGTCGGCCTTTACGTAAGCCGCTGGCACTCCCCCCGCAAGAGAGCATGGCCATGATCTACGACCTCATCCTGACAGGCGGCACCGTGGTCAACCACGACGGCGAAGGGGCTCGCGACATCGGCGTGAAGGGCGGGCGCATCGCCGCCATCGGCGATCTCCGCCAGGCCTCGGCGGGCGAGACGATCGATTGCCGCGGCCTGCATATCCTGCCGGGCGTCATCGACAGCCAGGTGCACTTTCGTGAGCCGGGATTGGAGCACAAGGAAGATTTGGAAACGGGTTCGCGCGCGGCCGTGCTTGGCGGCGTCACCGCCGTGTTCGAGATGCCCAACACCAATCCTTTGACCACCAGCGAGGCAGCGCTTGCCGACAAGGTTCGGCGCGGCACGGATCGCATGCATTGCGATTTTGCCTTCTGGGTCGGCGGCACCCGCGAAAACGCTGGGGATGTCGGAGAGCTGGAGCGGTTGCCGGGCGCTGCCGGGATCAAGGTGTTCATGGGTTCGTCCACCGGCGACCTGCTGGTCGAGGACGACGAAGGTGTCGCCTCGATCCTGAGAAACACGCGCCGCCGTGCCGCCTTTCATTCGGAAGACGAGTTCCGGCTGCGCGAGCGCCTTGGCGAACGCATCGAAGGCGACCCGGCATCGCACCCTGTCTGGCGCGATGAAATCGCCGCCTTGCGCTGCACCGAACGGCTTGTGCGCATCGCTCGGCAAGCGCGCGCCCGCATCCATGTCCTGCACATCTCGACGGCCGAGGAGATTGTGTTCCTCGAACAGCACAAGGATGTCGCGACCTGCGAGGCGACGCCGCATCATTTGACGCTGAGCGCCGACGACTATCTCAGGCTTGGCACGCTGATCCAGATGAACCCACCGGTGCGCGCCGCGCGCCACCGCGACGGCGTCTGGCATGGCATTGCGCAAGGCATTGTCGATGTGCTCGGCTCCGACCACGCGCCGCACACGCTGGCCGAGAAGGCAAAACCCTATCCGGCCTCACCGTCGGGGATGACCGGCGTGCAGACGCTGGTGCCGATCATGCTCGACCACGTCAATGCCGGCCGGCTGACCTTGCAGCGCTTCGTCGACCTGTCTAGTCATGGCCCGCAGCGGATCTTCGGCATGGCCAGGAAAGGCCGCATCGTCGCCGGCTATGACGCCGACTTCACCATCGTCGACATGATGCGGCGCGAGATAATCACCAATGCGCAGGCCGGCTCGAAAGCCGGCTGGACGCCTTATGATGGCAGGGAAGTGACGGGTTGGCCGGTCGGCACCGTCATTCGAGGCCGACGTGTCATGTGGGAGGGCGAAATCGTCACGCCAGGCCAGGGCAAAGCGGTGGAGTTTTCCGAGGCATTGCCCGTCTAGGCTCCCGGATCTTTGCAAGGGCAGAGGCAGAAAGCTCAATCCCCGGCGACGAAGAACGACCACTGTCCGGCAGGCGTGATGCCGACACGGTAGAAAATATAAGCGCCGAACTGCTTCATGTCATTGAAGTCGCCGGCGGTGACGATCTTGAAGAGCTCGACCCGCTGCTTGGCGTCCAGCTTGTCCAACGGCAGGGCGAAGAAATACGGCCACACATAGAGTTCTTGTGGCGTGCCGGCATCGAGGTGGACGTAGCCGGCATTAAGCACCTCCTCCAGGATGGCCAGAATCTCCTGACCGTCTGGGTCGCCGGAGAGGCCCTTGAGGAAGGCGATGGCGTCGCCGTCTATGTCGGTCAGCGATATCTGTGTCATGCTCTCGCCCGTGCCGATCAACGGCCGCAGCTTTTCGATATCGCCGCCCTTGCAGGCTTCGACGATCAGATCGTGCATGCGCCGCACCGGTTCCGGCAGCTTGCCGAGATCGTAGACGACCTCAGGCACCGGCGTTTCCGGATCGACACGCGGTCTGGTCACGCCGCCATCCGCCGGACTGTCCGGCTCGGCTTCGGCAGGAGCAGTCGGCTGGCTGGCCGGCGGCGGTGTTCCGACCGGATTGGGCATTGGCACGGCGCTTCCGGGGGGCGACATGTCGTCGTCGGCCGGCGGCGTGACTGTCGGGGGGAGCTCTTCGCGCTTGATTTCGCTCAGTGCATACACGGGGCTGCTCGCGAGACACACAAGCAGGGGAATCGCGGCACAGCAAGCGGCGAAGGAGATGCGAAGGACCAAGCCACACGGCTTGCCTGACATCGAAAAACTCACTGCCCGTTTCTCCCTGCTTCCGGGCATGACGCCCGAGCGGCATGTTGCCGTCAAAGAACCGGACGTCGGTTCAGTGCCGCAGCCGTTCAGGTTCGAAGGCGCCAGCAATCACCTTTTCACGCATACGGTCGAGCAGGGCAAGGGCCGAGGTCTCGCCATTGGCACGCAACATCTCGCCGAAGGCTGTTTCGAGCGCTGCTTCGGCAATGATCTCGGGCTCTATCCCGGCGGAGAGACCTTCCGCCCAGGCCTCGCTGTGGCTTTCCACGGCGGTCAGGCGTTTTTCTTCCCTGACCAGCGCGTCGATGTCGTTGACACCATGTTCCATAAGCGAATGTCCACCCTTTCAAGCTGCGATCCGTCGATGTGGATCAGGCCTGATCTGTTCATTTCACACGCAGGGACAATTAAGTATTTGTAAATACGACATTTTTTTGATCGTCTTTTACAAAGCCCAATTGCCTTGTGCGAAGCTGCGTTCAGTCCGAGTCAAACTTAGCCGATTGGGGCGGCCTGCGGGGCGAAAACCTTCAGTTTGAGTTAATTCCGCTTTCGTGCGGTAAGGTTTCGTTAATACTGTTGCAGAAGTGCAACATGAGGATTGCACCAAGAGATCGCCCGGCACAAGCCGATATATCGGCTAATGCCCAGCAATGATCCGGATAGTTGTTGATGAGCGAGTGCCTAGTTGCCGTAACGCGAGGCGATATCGCGAGACAGCGTCTCGCCTTCCTTCATGTAGCGGCTGATGGCTTCGGTCGCCGAGGACGTACACCTCGTATAGGTGCCGCCGAAGGAGCGGTAGCCGCGATTGAAGCTGGCAATGAAGCGGGCGCGCCGCTCGGCGTCCGGATTTTCCGAATCGAGCAGTTTTGTCATTTCGACACGCCACTGGTCGCCTTTCTCGCCGCACAGATTGCGCAGGAAATGCAGCGAGCCCAGAACCTCCGCCAGCCGCATCAACCCAGGCTCGAACGGCGATTCGGCGCTGAGCGCGGGCCGTATCGAAACGGTCGCGACGACCGCAAGACACGCGGCGAGGAGCATGGACGGACGGTTCATAAGCCTTCTCTACCCAACGGCGTGGCTCTGCCAAACAGGATAAGTCTTTGTGGCGAAACAATTTGTCGCCTGCAAGGCTGTTTTCAGGGCTTCGGCCCGTCGTCTCCGCGGGGGGCCAACAACTCCTCGGCCACGGCGAACACCGAGCCGGCGAGCGGCAATGCCGCCATCTCGCTGAGTGTATAGAAGGCCGCCGTCTCTGCGTCGTCGCTGGCTACCGCCTCGCCGCCGGCATAGGCCGCGCCGAAGACCGTGAGGAGGTAATCGACCGGGTGGCTGTCATCCCTGCCGTCAATGTGGATTTCCCGTAGCGGGCGATAATTTGTGGCGCGCAAACCGGTTTCTTCCTGAAGTTCGCGCTCTGCCGCTGCCTCCAGCGTCTCGCCGGGTTCGACCTTGCCGCCCGGAAAGGCATAGAGCCCTTGCGAGGGTTGCCGGGCTCGCTTGACCAGAAGCACGGTGTCTGCACGCACGACGGCGACCGAGACTGCCGGAAGTGTCTTGCGCGCTTCGTTCATGGGTTCCCGATCAGGCGTGTAGGCAGGTCTGTTGTGGACCGCCCAGCATGGGCAAGCTTTAGCGGTTGCGCAATGCCGGTTGCACCGGCACCTTCAGGAACCGAACCTTTCAAAGGGCGCCAATCGACCATGTGCGGACGTTTTGCCTTGACCGCGACGCCGGACCAGACTGCCGCCTTGCTAGGCTTGGCGGAACTGGAGGATTTCCCGGCGCGCTACAACATCGCACCAACCCAGCCGATCCTGATGGCGGTCGCCGGCCCCCCGCGGGCGCCGGGCTCCAATTTGCCCGACCGGCAGCCAATGCTGGTGCGCTGGGGGCTGATCCCGACCTGGGTCAAGGATACCAGGGAGTTTCCGCTGCTGTTCAACGCGCGCTCCGAGGGTGCCGCCGAAAAGGCGTCGTTCAAGGCCGCCATGCGCCATCGCCGCGCCTTGGTGCCGGCCTCCGGCTTTTATGAATGGCGGCAAACCGGCGGCAAGAAAGGCCAGCCTTACTGGATACGCCCAAGGCATGGCGGGCTGGTCGCCTTCGCCGGACTGATCGAGACCTATGCCGAGCCGGGCGGTTCGGAAATGGACACCGGTGCCATCCTGACTATCAACGCCAATGCCGATATCGCGCATATCCACGACCGCATGCCTGTGGTGATCGACCCCAGGGATTTCGCCCGTTGGCTGGATTGCCGCACGCTCGAACCGCGTGATGTCGCCGATCTGTTGCGGCCGGCTCAACTCGATTTCTTCGAGGCCATTCCCGTCTCCGGCCTGGTCAACAAGGTCGCCAACACCGGACCGGAGATTCAGGAGCGGGGCGAGATCGGGCCGGAGCCCGAAAAGGTCAAGCGCCAGAAGCCCGGCGCGGACGACAATCAGATGACGTTGTTCTAGCTGAACTGTTCTTCAGCGACGTATGTCTGCGCCATTTGCCAGGCGCCCTTGGCGCCGGGCCGCACACCACTTCAGGCGGCGCGGGGCGACACGATCTTCTGTACCGGCTTTTTCTTCTTCGCGGTGTGAAGGAGGGCGGCGACGATCGCGGCCGGGCCGATCGCGCGGTAGTGGTTGGCCAGTGCCGGCTGCTTGGCTCGGTTGGCTTCCTGCTTGGTTCGGGGCATGTCTCTCTTCCCAGGTAACATTTTCGTGTCTGCGTTTGATGGCCGATTCTGACCAAATCGTGACGCCTGCTGATCTAGCCGGCGAATGTTTCATGACTGTGCCGACATGTTTAATAAAATGTTTCAGTGCATCATTACCTGTGATCCAGCGACGTTTTTGCCGAAACTTGCGACTTGACGGCAACACATGCCAAGGCGATAAAGCCGCCCATGAAAACGTCTTTCGCCATTTGTGGCATTTGCATTATTGGCTAGCCTCGCGCTGGTCCGGACGTTTTCGCCTCATCTTTCCCCAGATTGGACAAACGCCCCGGCCAGCAGGCTGGAGCCTGATTTGCGTTTCGCGCAGGGCTGGCTTCGTCAAATTGAGTTCTGAACCGGGAAGGCACGAATGTCCGACGCATCGCAGGGCCTGCGCCTCTACAACACGCTGACGCGGACGAAAGAGGATTTCGTCCCGATCGATCCAGACAATGTGCGCATGTATGTCTGCGGCCCGACCGTCTACGACTTTGCCCATATCGGCAATGCCAGGCCGGTGATCGTCTTTGACGTGCTTTTCCGCTTGCTGCGTCACGTCTATGGGCAGGCGCACGTCACCTATGTGCGCAACATCACCGACGTCGACGACAAGATCAACGCGCGCGCTCTGCGCGACTTCGGCGGCGAGATCGCTTCCGGAACACTTTCGCTCAACGAGGCGATCAGGCGGGTCACCGAAAAGACCGCCGATCAGTTCCATCGGGACGTGGCGGTTCTCGGCTGCCTGGAGCCGACGGTCGAGCCGCGCGCCACCGAATTCGTCGAGCCCCGCGTCGACGGCAAGGTCGACATGATCACCTTGATTCAAAGCCTGATCGAACGCGGCCATGCCTATGTTGCCGCGGGCGAAGTCCTGTTCGACACCGCGTCGATGCCTGACTACGGCCAGCTGTCGAAGCGCAATCTCGACGAGCAGCAGGCCGGTGCTCGCGTCGCCGTCGACGCGCACAAGAAAAATCCCGGCGATTTTGTCCTGTGGAAATTATCGTCGCCCGAGGAGCCTGGCTGGAATTCGCCATGGGGCAGGGGTCGGCCGGGCTGGCACATCGAATGCTCGGCAATGTCGGCCGCCTATCTCGGCGAGGTGTTCGACATCCATGGCGGCGGCCTCGACCTGATCTTCCCGCACCATGAGAACGAGATCGCCCAGTCGCGCTGCGCCCATGGCACGGACGTGATGGCCAACATCTGGATGCACAACGGCTTCCTGCAGGTCGAAGGTCAGAAAATGTCGAAAAGCGTCGGCAATTTCTATTCGATCAACGAACTGCTCGAGACCGAGACGTTTGGCGGCCGCAAATGGCCGGGCGAGGTGCTGATGACGCACTATCGCGAACCAATCGACTTTTCCGTGCGCAAGCTGGAAGAGGCCGAGAACACGCTGCGCAAATGGAAGCGGGCGGCCGACCTTGCGCCGGCCGCCGCAGGATTGCTGCCCGTGCAGGTCATCGATGCCTTGTCGGACGATCTCGCAACCTATGCCGCCTTCCAGGTCTTGACGCAGTTGGCTGGCGAGGCAGCGGACGGCAACGATGCGGCGGCTGCGCTGAAGGCGTCGCTGCTGTTCCTCGGCTTCGATGTCGCGTCGGCGACGGTTGATGAAGACCACGTCGCCAAGGCAATCGCCAAGCGTCTCGCATTCATCGCCGCCAAGAACTGGGCCGAGGCCGACCGCATCCGCGACGAACTGCTGGCGCAAGGTGTACAGTTGAAGGACGGCAAGGATCCGGTCACTGGCGAGCGCATCACCACCTGGGAGGTAAAAAGATGATCGACCATCTCGGCATCACCGTTGCCGATTTCGACGCTTCGAAGGCTTTCTATGACAAGGCGATGGCCCCGCTTGGTGCGGCGCTGCTTTACATGGTGCCGCTGGAATATACCGGGGGTGCCAAGGTCGGCGGCTATGGCCGTGACCGGCCGGTGTTCTGGCTGAGTACCGGCAAGGACAAGCCCAGGGATCATCAGCACGTTGCCTTCACCGCGCGCCGCCGCGCCGAGGTCGATGCCTTCCATGCCGCAGCCCTTGCCGCCGGCGGCAAGGACAATGGCGGGCCAGGCCTGCGGCCGCATTATCACCCGAGCTACTATGGCGCCTTCGTCTTCGATCCCGACGGCAACAATGTCGAGGCCGTCTGCCATGTCCCGGAGTGAGCGGTGATGAGCCTCGACAACCGGCCGGTCTACACCGGCGGCTGCCAGTGCGGCGCGGTGCGCTTTCGCGTTGAAGGCGCGCTCGGCGACGCTTCGGTCTGCCATTGCCGCATGTGCCAGAAGGCGTTCGGCTCGTTCTATGCGCCGCTGGTTTCGGTGCGTGGCGCCCGGCTCGACTGGACGCGCGGCGAGCCGAAATACTTCCGCTCCTCCAACCATGTCGATCGCGGTTTTTGCGCCGATTGCGGCACGCCGCTGACCTTCACCGCGCCGGACGGCGTTGGCCTCGCCATCGGCGCGTTCGACAATCCGGCGGAGATCGTGCCGCTGATCCAATGGGGCACCGAGGCAAAGCTGCCTTATGTCGATACGATCCCGCAATTGCCGGGCGAGGAGACGATGGCCGACGTGTCGTCGGCCTCTTATCTGGCGGATCTCGTCTCCTATCAGCATCCGGACCACGACACCGAACAATGGCCGCCAAAGGAAAGATCATGACCGATCAGGTAAGAACCGGCGGCTGCCAGTGTGGCGCCGTGCGTTTTCGCATTCATGGAGCGCTCGGCCGTCCATCGATCTGCCATTGCCGCATGTGCCAGAAGCAGTTCGGCTCGTTCTTCGGTGCACTGGTCACGGTGCCCAGGGACGGCGTCGAATGGACCCATGAAGAGCCGAGCTATTTCCAGTCGTCGGTCAACATCGATCGCGGTTTCTGCGCCCGCTGCGGGACGCCGCTGACCTACCGGCAGCCCGGTGGACTTGAGATCGCTATCGGTGCCTTCGACGACCGCTCCGATCTTGCCCCGCAGATCCAGGTCAACTACGCCGCGCGGCTGCCCTGGGTGGAGACGATCTTCGATCAGCCCGTCCACCAGGATCCTGATTATTACAACAGGCAGGAATCCATCATCTCCTTCCAGCACCCAGACCATGAAACAGCGGACTGGCCGACCAAAGGTTTGCAGCTATGAGCAGTCAATTGCGTACGCTTTATCCCGAGATCGAGGCGTTCGATTCCGGCATGCTGGATGTCGGCGACGGCCATCAGGTCTACTGGGAGCGTTCGGGCACGAGGGGCGCCAAGCCGGCGGTGTTCCTGCATGGCGGGCCGGGCGGCACCATTTCGTCAAAACACCGGCGGCTGTTCGACCCGAAGCTCTACGATGTCATCCTGTTCGACCAGCGCGGCTGCGGAAAATCGACGCCCAACGCCTCGCTCGAAACCAATACGACCTGGCACCTGGTCGCCGACATCGAACGCCTGCGCGAAATGGCCGGCTTCGACAAATGGCTGGTGTTCGGCGGCTCCTGGGGGTCGACGCTGGCGCTCGCCTATGCCGAGACGCATCCCGATCGCGTCAGCGAGTTGGTGGTGCGCGGCATCTACACGCTGACGCGAGCCGAACTCGAATGGTACTATCAATTCGGCGTCTCGGAAATGTTCCCGGACAAATGGGAGCGCTTCCTGGCGCCGATCCCGGAGGCCGAGCGCGGCGACATGATGGCTGCCTACCGCAAGCGGCTGGTCGGCACGGATCGCAAGGCGCAGATCGAGGCGGCCCGCGCCTGGAGCCTGTGGGAAGGCGAAACGATCACGCTTTTGCCCGAGCCCGAGACCAGCGGACCATTTGGGCAGGACGACTATGCCATCGCCTTTGCCCGCATCGAGAACCACTATTTCGTCCATGCCGGCTGGCTGGAGGAAGGGCAGTTGCTGCGCGACGCGCACAAGCTGGCTGACATTCCCGGCACCATCGTCCATGGCCGCTACGACATGCCGTGCCCGGCGCATTATGCCTGGGCGCTGCACAAGGCCTGGCCAAAGGCGGATTTCCACCTGATCGAGGGCGCCGGTCATGCTTATTCGGAGCCGGGGATTTTGGATCGGCTGATCCGCGCGACGGACAAGTTTGCAGGCAAATGACCATGACCCGCGAGCGCCTCTATCTCTTCGACACCACATTGCGCGATGGCCAGCAGACCCCTGGCATCGACTTTTCCGTCGAGGACAAGATCGCCATCGCGAAACTGCTCGATGCTTTTGGCCTCGACTATATCGAAGGTGGCTATCCTGGCGCCAATCCGACCGACACCGCCTTCTTCCAGGAGAAACGTACGTCGCGCGCCAAATTCGTCGCCTTCGGCATGACCAAACGGGCTGGGGTGTCGGCTTCCAACGATCCCGGCCTTGCGTCACTCGTGCAATCCAAGTCGGATGCCATCTGCTTCGTCGCCAAGAGTTGGGACTACCATGTCCGTGTCGCGCTCGGCTGCACCAATGAGGAGAACCTCGACGCCATCAAGGCCTCCGTCGAGGCGGCGATCGCCGCCGGCAAGGAGGCGATGGTCGACTGCGAGCATTTTTTCGACGGCTTCAAGGCCAATCCCGATTATGCGCTGGCCTGCGCCAGGACCGCCTATGATGCCGGCGCGCGCTGGGTGGTGCTGTGCGACACCAATGGCGGCACGCAGCCATCGGAAGTCCGCGCCATCGTCGAGAAGGCTATTTTATCAGGTATTTCAGGCGATCATCTCGGCATCCATGCCCATGACGACACCGGCCAGGCGGTCGCCAATTCGCTTGCCGCGGTCGAGGCCGGCGTGCGCCAGATCCAGGGCACGCTCAATGGCATCGGCGAGCGCTGCGGCAACGCCAATTTGATCTCGATCGTGCCGACGCTGGCGTTGAAACCGGCCTTCGCCGATCGTTTTGACACCGGTATTTCGGCTGAGGCGCTGACCGGCATTTCTCGCCTGTCCCGCGCCTTCGACGAACTCCTGAACCGAGCGCCAGAGGCACAGGCGCCCTATGTCGGGGCCTCTGCTTTCGCCACCAAGGCAGGCATCCATGCCTCCGCGCTGGCCAAGGAGCCGGCGACCTATGAGCATGTACCCCCGGAAACGGTCGGTAACCGCCGCCGCGTCATGGTTTCGGACCAGGGCGGGAAGGCCAATTTCCTCGCCGAGTTGAGGCGGCGCGGCATCGAGGTGCCGAAGGACGATCACCGGCTCGACGCGCTGATATCAGTGGTCAAGGAGCGCGAGGCCGAGGGCTACGCCTATGAGGGCGCCGATGCCAGCTTCGAGCTCCTGGCACGCAAGATGCTGCACGGCCTGCCGGAGTTCTTCAACGTCACCTCGTTCCGCTGCATGGTCGAGCGCCGCTTCGACGCCAACGGCCAGCTGAAGACGGTCTCCGAAGCGATCGTCAAGGTGGTGGTCGACGGCGAGGAGAAGATGTCGGTGGCCGAGGGGCATGGCCCGGTCAACGCACTCGACATCGCGCTGCGCAAAGACCTCGGCAAATTCCAGGGCGAGATCGCCGACATGGAGTTGGCCGACTTCAAGGTGCGTATCCTCAATGGCGGCACCGAGGCGATCACCCGCGTTCTGATCGAATCGCATGACGGCACCGGCGCGCGCTGGTGGACGGTCGGCGTTTCCGAAAACATTATCGACGCCTCGTTCCAGGCGCTGATGGATTCCATCGTCTACAAGCTGATGAAGAACCGCGAGATGGCCGGACTGGTGGCCGCCGAATAGGGTTGAACCATCAGCGAAAGTCCATTGATCCATCAGAACTTTGCGATGGTCTTGCCAAGGTGACTGGGCCATAGCGTTGGCCCATGGCCACTGAAGCAATTACCCTGGACGCGGATTCCAAGGCCCGGCGCGGCTTTCTGCTGGCGCTCGGCGCCTATCTGCTGTGGGGATTGCTGCCCTTCTACATGAAGGCGGTCGCTCATCTGCCGCTCGCCGAAGTCATTGCCCATCGCATCGTCTGGTCCGTGCCGATCGCCGCCGCCGTTCTGATCTGGGCCGGCCGCATGGCGGATTTCAAGGCGGCACTGCGCTCGCCGCGCACCATCGCCATGGCCGCGCTGACGGCGGCGCTGATCTCGGTCAACTGGGGCATCTATGTCTGGGCGATCGCTGTCGACCGCACCGTCGAAACCGCGCTCGGCTACTACATCAATCCACTGGTCAACGTCGTCGTCGGCGCGCTGCTGCTTGGCGAGCGGGTCGACCGGCTGCAGATCGCGGCGGTGGTGCTGGCGGCCGTCGCAGTCGCCGTGCTGACCGTCGAGGGCGGCAAGCTGCCCTGGGTGTCGCTGGCGCTGGCGTTTTCCTTCGCCGCCTACGCCTTCTTCCGCAAGACGCTGCCGATCGGACCGAGCCAGGGATTTTTGCTCGAAGTCCTTCTGCTGTCGGTGCCGGCGCTTGGCTACATCGTCTATCTCATCGCGACCGAACAGGACCACATCTTATCCAGCAGTGGCACCGATACGGCATTGCTGATCGGCTGCGGTCCGGTCACATCGATCCCGCTGCTGCTGTTTGCGTTCGGCGCGAGGCTGCTGCGGCTGTCCACCATCGGCATCATGCAGTACATCGCGCCGACCATTGTGTTTCTGATCGCCGTGCTGATCTTCGACGAGCCTTTCGGCACCACCCAGGCGATTGCCTTTGGCCTGATCTGGACAGCGCTCGCGATGTATTCCTGGTCGATGTTCCGTGGCCGCGAGATCCGGCCGGCGGTGCCGGCTGCAAGGTAAGGATCCCCTATGTACCTGCTGCATATCGCCAACAAAAATTATTCCTCATGGTCGCTGCGGCCTTGGGTGTTGATGCGAGAGCTGAACATCCCGTTCGAGGAACGGCTGACGCCATTCCCGACCGCATCGAGTTGGGATCTGTACCGGCCCTTCTCGCCGAGCGGCCGCGTGCCGTGCCTGATCGACGATGGCTGGGCGGTCTGGGATTCGCTGGCCATCGTCGAATATCTGGCCGAACGCCACCATGGCGTGTGGCCTGTCGAGGCCAAGGCGCGCGCCTGGGCACGCTCGGCCGCCGCCGAGATGCATTCGAGCTTCACCGCATTGCGCGGGGCATGCCCGATGAGTTGCGGCGTGCGCGTAAAGCCATTCCCGATGTCCGATGCGCTGAAGCAGGACATCTTTCGCCTCGGCGATCTCTGGAAC
>NZ_RZTF01000033.1:0-219 GCF_004023175.1 Mesorhizobium sp. M7A.F.Ca.MR.362.00.0.0 | reverse complement strand
CTCTGGAACGATGGCCTTGCCCGTTTCAGCGGGCCGTTTCTGGCCGGCGCTCATTTTACCGCCGTCGACGCTTTCTTTGCCCCGGTGGCGTTCCGCGCCCAGTCCTATGGGCTCTCTTTCGAGGGTGCGGCTGCGGCTTATCCGGCGCAATTGCTTGCCCTGCCGGCGATGCGCGAATGGTATGCGGCTGGCTTGGCCGAGACCTGGCGCGAGCCCGAC
>NZ_RZTF01000340.1:0-6931 GCF_004023175.1 Mesorhizobium sp. M7A.F.Ca.MR.362.00.0.0 | reverse complement strand
ACTGGACGCCGGCGGAGAAGGCGCGGATTGTTGCGGAAAGCGCGGAGCCGGGCGCCAACATCTCGGCTGTCGCGCGGCGCCAGCTCTGCAGTTTGTGCCAGTTACGATCGCGGGGCGAGGAGCGGCAGCTCGAGCATAGTGACGCACGGAAGAAGGAGGCGCCCAGGTCGACCGGTCGGATCGAGCTCGGAGATCGGTGAAAGCCGCCTCGTCCTGACGGGCTTAGTCGATCCGGCCGTCGTCTCCGCAGCCGCTTTCGCCTGCACCAGCCCAACGTGCCGTCGCCAGACCGAAAGAAGACCTCGATTGATCCCCCACCGCCGGGCGGTGATCACCTCGATCCGGCGATAGCGACCCTCTTCATGCCTGCCTTGATGACTGTCTTGATGACTGGCATCAGGGTCGTCCCACTCCATGCGCCTGCGCTCCTCGCAAATCAGGCGGCAAATCTCGCCAGTGTATAGCCCTCAGGCAAGATGGGGTGCTCGTGACGCTCACATCGCGTCGGCTCTGAACGATCTCGTCGAGAACATAACCGTCCTGGTCAACGGCACGCCAAAGCCAGTGCTTGCGGCCAGCCATGGAGACCACCACCTCGTCCAGATGCCAGACGTCCCCGTGCGACGGCCGCCGCCGACGGATTTGCTTCGCGTCGGCCGGTCCAAATTTCCGACCCCATCGGCGGATCGTTTCATACGAAACGACGATGCTGCGCTCCAGCAGCATTTCCTCGACAAGGCGGAGGCTCAGCGGGAACCGAAAGTACAGCCAGACCGCATGGGCGATGATCTGTTGCGGGAAGCGGTGACGTTTGTAGCTGATGGCGGAATTCTTCATCCCACTATCTCTACGCACCACTCACTGACAGTCGGTTTATGTGACAACTCCCTTACAGAACCAAATACGGCCGCCATACATGTAAGGCACACAATCAACAACCAAGATTGTCAAAAAACACGGCCTTCTGGAAAGGGCGTGACGTTGCCCCCAGTTTCTATCCAGGTTTGAGTTCGTTTCCGGCGTGGGTTGTGCCCTGCTGGGCGGGTGAAGCGACGGGCGCTGGCGCGGAGCCTTTGGCATAGCGCAGCGCGAGCGACCGTCGCGGATTGAAGGTGGTAGCGAACTCGGCCGGGGTCTGCCAGGCGGGAGTGCGGCCGCGCAGTGTTGTAGTCGGCCCGCCAAAGGGCGATGGCTACGCGCGCCTGAGCCAGCGAAGTAAACAGCGTCTCGTTGAGCAGTTCATCGCGTAGTCGGCCGTTGAAGCTCTCGATGGAGCCATTATCCGGCATGTTGGTCTCGGTGCCATCGTTTGTTGGTCGTCAGGTTTCGTTAAGCTTGGCGCATCCGGGCCACGGGGCCCCGGGAGCACGCAAGTGCGGGCAGCCCGTCGTATGCAGATGAACTGCGAGTTCGCGCACATTATCTGGCCGCCCCTACGACTCGCCCGGATGCGCTGCGAGCGCGGATCCGTATTTGTCGTGTTGCCCGCTGGGCTCCCTGTTCGTGACCAACGTTGGAGGGAACCGTGCGTATTATCGGCATGGACATACACCGCGTAGCCGCCGAGGTCGTGTCGTTGCTTGATGGCGAGATCGTCAAGCTCGGCCGCGTTCAAATGCTGCGCGATAAGCTCGAGGAGTTCGCCAGGAGGGAACTCACCCACGATGATCATGTGGTGATCGAGGCGACCGGCAATGCCGCGGCCGTCGCTGAAGTGCTGTCGCCCTACGTGGATCGGATCGTGATCGCCAATCCCAAGCAGGTGCACATGATCGCGCATGCGAAGGTGAAGATTGACACGATCGACGCCACTGTCCTTGCGAAGCTCTATGCTTCGGGCTTTCTGCCGGAGGTCTGGGTTCCGGATCCGGGGACCCTTGCCCTCCGAAGACAGGTCACCAGGCGCACACAGCTGGTTCGCCAGCGTTCGCGGCTGAAGAACCTGATCCAGTCAATCCTCCACGCCCACCTGATCCCGCCGTGTCCGCATGGGAACCTGGTCGGGATCAGCGGGCGCAAATGGCTGGCGAGGCAAATATTGCCTGCCGATGAGCGCGCCGCCATCGAGCGCCACCTCGGCTTGATTAACCAGGTCAACGAGGCGTTGACGGTGGTCGAGGCGGATACCGCCGTACATGCCCTCCAGGATCCGACAATCCGCCGCCTGATGACGTTGCCCCGCCTCGACGTCACCGTGGCTGCGAGCGTTGCCGCGGCAATCGGCGACATACGGCGCTTCAGCGATCCACAGAAGCTCGTTGCCTATCTTGGCCTGCATCGCGGCCGTCGCCACCGCGCGCAAGCTTGCAATGATCATCTGGCACATGCTGAGCAAGGATACCGACTACATCTGGGCCCGGCCGGCCTTGCTTGCCCGCAAGTTCAGATCGGTCGAGCTGCGTGCCGGCCTTCCGACCAGCCACGCCAGACGCGGCACCGCCTTCGACTACAACATCCCGGCCAAGCGCCGAAGAACGATCCCGCGTCGAGAAGGCGGAAGCTGCCTATGCAGCCGCGACTTCCCGATGGCGAACGAGGCCGGAAAGGCCGAAGGCTGTGGAAAAAGATGCCGAATAAGAAGAAGGGGGCTATTCTACAACATCCGTCTGCATCGGCTTGCCGGGCGCAATGTAATGCCATTCGACGCTGCCCAGGCGAGGATGGCGTTCGAGGTGAACTCGCTGCCATAGCACCTACGGAATGAAGGAGCGGCGGCGACCGAGAGAGCGGTGCGCGCAGCTTTTCGGGGTCCGAACAAGAGCAGTGCGAAATCGTACGCTAAGGCTGAACGGAGCATGAACGTCATGCGGCTTGGCGTAACCGAGCCGGTAGTCTGAGCGACCGGAAGTCTTCAGGCATCTGATATTCTGCATCCCAGGTGTAGATGCCGGTCAGATTGATGTGTTCCCAGCTCAGCGGCGAGACGTGCTTGAGCAGATGATCCGGAATCTCGCGATGCATTTTGCGCAAATGGCTGACGGCCCGTTCGATGTAGACCGTGTTCCAGTGCACGATCGCGCTGATGACGAGGTTGAGGCCCGAGGCGCGGAAGGCCTGGCTTTCGAACGATCGGTCCCGGATCTCACCGCGCTCGTGGAAGAAGACGGCGCGCTTCAGCTTATGCGCCGCCTCACCCTTGTTGAGGCCGGCCTGGCAACGCCGGCGTAGCGCTGGACTTGAGTACCATTCGATCATGAACAGCGATCGCTCAATCCGGCCAAGTTCCCGTAGCGCACTTGCGAGCTGGCTTTCCTTCGGTGATGCTGACAGCTTCTTCAGGATCGTAGACGGCACCACTGATCGCGTCGTGATCGACGCCGCCAGATGGAGCAAATCGTCCCAGTGATCGAGGATCAGGATGGTGTTGATCGGCGTCCCGATATGGTTCGACAGCAGTCGGCGGACGGTCAGGAGATGAGCTTTGGCGCTCTCTTCCGGAGAGCCGCGCCCGACGTCGAGGCACGTCAGGCGGCGACATGGCCGTCGGTTCATCCCGGAGCTAAGCATTTCGCGGACATCGTTCGGGACAGAACTCAGCTCGGACACTGGGAAGTGCGATCTAGCTCATGTCACTTCGGCCGCCTCTAGAGAAACTTCGCGGAGGGTACCTGCCACCGACCAGCAAGTGGTGCTCGGCCTGGACTGGGTTTCACCGTAAGTTATGCCGCCATCTGTGGCGCAGCGGCCATCGCAGGCGCCGCTACTATCCTTCATCTCGGGGCAAAGTACCATCTTTTCTGCCGCAGCTTCTTGCGGCGAGTTCGGCGATCGCCAGGCGATGCGTGCGGCGCATCCGGAACCGAGCTTCCTCAACCGTTGTGGCTAGGAAGCGATGGTCGGGCATGGTCATGTCCCTGGCGACTGCTTCAGCGGTGGTTAACACGGGGTGAGAAACATTTTCGCCAAGAACAATCGGCTGCGGCGCCGCCTCGGCGACCGCACCTTTCGTGTGCGCTTTCGCAACCATCGTTAGCGATGCCGGCCCAGATCGACGCATCGCCCGCCCCATGGCGACCAGCTCCCCCACGCTGGCAGGTCCTCCAGCCGGCACATCATCGATTGGGAGGCCAGATCCCGACCCGACGGCGGCATCCTGGGCCATCTTGCAGACTGGATCGGGGCGCAGCCGGTTTGGCGTCGTTGCCGTCCTGGTAGCCGGCGGCGATCACCCGGCCAAGCTGTGGGCAGTCTGGTCCGGCTAGCGCGGATCGTCGATGCAGCGCGCCAGACGCTCGGCCACCCGCAGCCCTCCACTTCGGCCAGAGCCAGGAAGCCGCTGTAGGACGACAGCATGCCGCCGTCGAAACGGGGGACGACGGACTTGCCGCCTACTGATGACATACAGCTCAGCGGCAGCCTGGTCGTTCATGGCGGGTGTGATCTCGGAAAATGATTCGGATCGGGCTTAGCAACCAAATCCCATTTCATTTCAAAGTCTTGCACCAAATCCGCCAACCACCATGAATTTTTCGGGTTAGGAGCTTCTGCTCCTGAACCTGGCAACCCCTAACTGACAACCCGCAAGCCGCGAAACTCGAAGCCTCCTCAGATCGCTTACGTCCAGTGTCCGACATTGTCGGACATTTGTCATGGTGTGATTAGCGCCAAGCCTTTGTTTGACGTGATTATCTCCTCTGGCACGGCACTTGCTCGTTCATATGCATACGGGTCCCAGCTGAGGAGAAATCGTCTCATGATTACGCCCATTGGTAGGCCAGCTAGCTCAAGGTGTCCGTGGACGCAGGTAAGCGGCTCAGCTTCGAAAACACGCTGTTGTGCTAGTGGTGTATGAAGGGCATTCAGCCGGCGATAACGAGGTAGGCAAGTACAGTCTCAGTTGTTGCAGTATGGACAACGGCCGGCATGATCAGCGAACCCGTTGCACAATAGGTGCGATACGATGAGGGGCCGCCGCGGAGAGCGCAACAGGGGTGCAAGGCGTGACATTGTCATCGTTATGCTGATGACCTTCCTTGTGTTGGTTGACTCGCAGAACCGCCGAGTTCGATTGGTATTAAGCGCGCTTTCCCCCGAGCAGATCCGAACCAGTGTGACGGGTTTAGGCCGCTATGCGGCGCGGCGGTTAGGGCGGGAACGGCCCAGATTGGGACTGGCTGAGGGATGAAAATGGTATATCGGTCTTCTCCGGTGCGCGGTCATGCCTGTCAACTAGGCGAGCAGGGCATGGATCCTGCAGCCCGGCCAATCTTTTCCAGCATCATTCTTGGCAGTGGTACGCTAGCTATCGCGTGCGCACAACTGGCAATGGAGATGGGCCACGTCATTGGCGCGGCCCTGTGTACTGACGCGATTTTCGCGGATTGGGCGGCTCGCGCCAACATCTTGCGCATTGCGAATGTTGAAGAACTCTCCACTTTACTGAACACCGAGCCAGTGGATTGGATATTCTCGGTTTCCAACCCGCTTAAATTGCGACCGGACGTGTTTGAGCGAGCGCGACAAGGTGCATTTAATTATCACGACGGTCCATTGCCACGATACGCGGGAACGCATGCGACGTCCTGGGCGCTGCTGGCGCAAGAAACCGAATACGCCGTCACCTGGCATCGGATCGATGATGGTGTTGATACCGGTGACGTCGTGGTTCAGCGCCAAGTCCTGATTGCGCCCACCGACACGGCAATGACGCTGAACCTCAAATGTTATGAAGCCGCGATCGAGGGTTTCCGCGAACTCTTAACTGGCCTCAAGATCGGGAAACTTACTGCCTATCCGCAGGCGCTGGTGAACAGGAGTTATTTTCCGAAGCGTCGGCGCCCAGATGCGGCAGGCTATCTGCGATGGGATCGATCCGCGCAAGATTTGTCAGCGATGACGCGTGCCCTAGACTTTGGCCCGTATCATGCCAATCCTTTGTGTCTGCCCAAGGCGCTCGTCGGTGATGAGGCTGTCGCAATCAGACGCTTGGAGGTGTTGCCTCGACGCTCGGGCTTTCCGGCAGGTTGCCTGCTTGAAATTCACTCCAGCCACTGGCGTGTGGCGTCGGGTACGCAGGATGTCGATGTTTGCTTTGGCAGCTCCGATGGGCAGGTGCTGGACGCGCGAGCCCTCGCCAGGCACTCCAATCTGGATGAAGGTAGTCGCCTTTTAATCTTGGGCGATGAACAAGCGAGGAGCATAACTGCCACTCATGAATTGCTGGCGCCTCGGGAGGATTTTTGGCGACGGCGGCTTGAGCAGTTTAGAATATTGAAGTTTCCTTTCCTGTCGTCGTCCCTGTCTGACGCACCGCCCAGATGGCAGTCGAGTTCGGGGTGCATTCCAAGTGCTTTGGCTAAGCTGTCGCAAAATGATTGCACAGAATACTTGGTAACAGCTTGGCTGATCTATCTCGCACGCATCACGGGAGAAACAGAGCTGCAACTGGGATGGAAGCCTGCAGCGTGTGGATGGCAAGCCGATTTCAAAGCGGTGGAGGTGCTTGTCGCTCCCGCCGTGCCGATGGAAGTTACCATTGATCTTGCACGTGATTTTGAAGAAATGCGCAAAGCGGTGGCAGCCGAATTCGCTCAGCTGAGGGAGCACGGCAGCTTTGCCCGGGATCTTGTCGCGCGCTGCCCGACATTGCGAGGGGTGGAGGCGCTACGTTCGCACCGGCCTTGGCCGATTGGCATCACAATCACGACAGACAGCTGTTCCGTCGATGGCGATCTGAAGACGAGCCACAGAGCTGGGTCAGCATTATGCGGGGATTTGCTGACCTTTGAGGTTTGCGCTCTGGATGGGAGCTTTCGCTGGCATTTTGATGCCAGTCGATTAGCGCCGAAGCAGATCGACCGCATGACGCAGCATTTGCAAACTTTGTTACATGGTGTGATGGCCGATGCCAGGCAGCCGGTCGGCCGGATTGAACTGCTGCCGGCTGCGGAGCGTGCGTATCTGCTGGAGGAGCTGAACCGGACGGCGGCGG
>NZ_RZTF01000339.1:5446-6952 GCF_004023175.1 Mesorhizobium sp. M7A.F.Ca.MR.362.00.0.0 | reverse complement strand
ATCCCATGCCGCCGGCGCAAGTGGCGGCGCAGACGCCGCCCGCAGCGCCAAAATCGGCCGATCCCGGCACCGAAGCGCGGCTGCCCGCCGCGGAAGCCCCTGCGGCTCCCGCCGCGGTGCCCCAGGCAACGGCACCGGCCGCACCGGCCGCGGACGCGGCGGCGCCGGCTGCGGCCGGTCCGGTCGCACCGTCCTTCGATGTCGTGCGCGTCGAAAGCAATGGCTCGATTGTCGTCGCCGGCAATGCGGCGCCCAACGCCAAGGTCGAGATCCTCAACGGCTCGACGGTGCTTGGCTCGACGGTCGCTGGTCCCGATGGCGCCTTCGTTATCATTCTCGACGATCCGCTGAAGCCCGGTGATTATACGATCGCGCTGCGCGCGACCACGGGCGATGTCGTAACGCCCTCGGTGCAGACCGCCGTGGTTTCGGTTCCCAAGGATGCGGCCGGCCAGGTGCTGGCCATGGTCGAGGAGCCGGGCAAGCCGGCCGAATTGCTGACCGTTCCCGCGCCCGCGGCAAAGCCGGCTGCTCAGGCCACCGCGCCGGCTGCTCCCGCAGCCGAAGCGCCCGCAACTGCTCCGGCACCAGCCGCCCCAGCACCTGCCGTGGTGGAAGCAGCACCGGCTCCTGCGCCGGCGACGCCGCCCGTTGCAGGCGTGACCGAGCCCAAGATCGTCGTCGAGGCGGTCGAGATCGACGGCAGCAAGATCTTTGTCGCCGGTCTCGCCGATGCCGGCCGCAAGGTGCGCGCCTATGCCAACGACATCCTGCTCGGTGATGCGCAAACGTCGACGGATGGTCATTTCCTGGTCGAGGCGACGCGCGACATTCCGGTCGGCAGCTACACAATACGTGTCGACGGCCTCGATACCGACGGTGTGACAGTTGTGGCCCGCGCAGCCGTGCCGTTCGAGCGCGAGCCGGGCGAAGCGGTCGCCGCCGTGGCACCCTCGGCGCCGAAGCCCGTTCAGCCCAAGCCGGCCGCACCTGCCGCCGCCGAGGCGCCGGCCGCGGCCGGGACGGCTCCGGCCACGACGCCTGCTCCCGCCACCGAGGCTCCGGCCGTTGTGGCGGAGGCGACGCCGCCAAGCGATGTGCCCGAGACCGTGGCGCCCAAGCTTGAACATGCCGACGGCGCCGTCATCATCCGCCGCAACGACACGCTGTGGCGGATTTCACGGCGCGTCTATGGCCATGGCGTGCGCTTCTCGACCATCTACCTCGCCAACCAGGACCAGATCAGCGATCCCGACCGCATCTGGCCGGGGCAGGTGTTCAAGGTCCCGGAAAAGTCGAAGGAAGGTGAAGCCGCCGACCTCAAGGCGATGGGCGAGCAGGCAACGACAGCGCCGGCCAAGACGCAGTAGGGTTGGCGATTGGCCAATCTCCCTCCTTGAGGGGGAGATGGCCGGCAGGCCAGAGGGGGCGTCGCGCGTGAAGCGCCGACCTTCTCTTTTCTCCAAACGACGTCGCGTCAGGACGCACCGACCCCCTCTGTCACCT
>NZ_RZTF01000339.1:0-5436 GCF_004023175.1 Mesorhizobium sp. M7A.F.Ca.MR.362.00.0.0 | reverse complement strand
CCTTTGGTGACATCTCCCCCTCAAGGGGGGAGATTAGGTCGCTCTACCCATCGGGGTAGCTTGCCGCAGACCTGCTCATCGTCTATCGCCGATGGACGATGACTGAATCCCTTATGGAAACAAACGCACCTGGCTGCACCCCGGACAGCCGAGCCGTTGCCACCCGGCTGGCAGCACTTTCGCACCCGGCTCGGATCGAAATCCTGAAATACTTGTCCGCAAGCAACTCCTGCTACTGCCGCGAAGTCGTCGATCGGTTCGATCTGGCGCAATCCACCGTGTCACAACATTTGAAGATACTGGTCGAAGCCGGGCTGGTTCGCTTCGAGCCCGATCGCCAGCGTTCGCGCTATGCGATCGACCGTGCCGCGCTCGCCGATGTTTCTGCATCGGTGGCCGCCCTCGTCAATTCCTGCTGCTCCGGCCGCTGAAAATAAGAAGAAGGCGCCAAAAATGGCCGAAAAAACCGTCTCCGACTCCTCGACCTTCAAGACGCTGCTCAATCTGTGGCCCTACATGTGGCCGGCGGACCGCGCCGATCTGAGAGCCCGGGTCACCTGGGCGACGCTGTTGCTCGTCGTCGCCAAGCTGACGCTGGTCGCCGGTCCTTATTTCTTCAAATGGGCAACGGACGCGCTGGCCGGCGACTCCAAATCGGTACCACCGCTGCCGACATTTCTGCTGGCGCCGGTCATGCTGGTCGTCGCCTACAATGTCGTGCGCCTGGTGCAGCTTGGCTTCAATCAGCTGCGCGACGCGCTGTTTGCCCGCGTCGGCCAATACGCGGTGCGCCAGCTCGCCTTCCGCACCTTCGTTCACATGCACCAACTATCGCTGCGCTTCCACTTGGAGCGTCGCACCGGCGGCCTGTCACGCATCATCGAGCGCGGCACCAAGGGCATCGAGACGATCGTGCGCTTCATCATGCTCAACACCGCGCCGACCATCCTCGAATTCGCGCTGACCACCGGCATCTTCGCCTACACCTATGGCTGGAAATATGTGGTCGTCGTCGCGGTCACCGTCTGGGTCTATGTCTGGTTCACGGTGCGCGCCAGCGACTGGCGCATCTCGATCCGCCGCGACATGAACGACAGCGACACCGACGCCAACACCAAGGCGATCGACTCGCTGCTCAATTACGAGACGGTCAAATATTTCAACAACGAAAGCATGGAAGCCGAGCGCTTCGACCGCTCCATGGCACGCTACGAGGTCGCCGCGACGCGCATCTGGACCTCGCTCGGCTGGCTGAATTTCGGCCAGGGCATCATCTTCGGCCTCGGCACCGTCATCGTCATGTGCATGTCGGCGCTTGAAGTGCAGGCCGGCACGCAGACGGTCGGTGACTTCGTCTTCATCAACGCCATGCTGATGCAGCTGTCGGTGCCGCTCAATTTCATCGGCTTCATCTACCGCGAAATCCGCCAGGGGCTGACCGACATCGAGCAGATGTTCGACCTTCTGGATGTGCCGCAGGAGATCGTCGACAAGCCGGATGCCAGGCCGCTCGCCGTGAGCGCCGGCAAGGTCGAGTTCCGCGACGTGCATTTTTCCTATGACCCGAACCGCAAGATCCTGAAGGGCATCAGCTTCGAGGTGCCGGCCGGCAAGACCGTCGCCATTGTCGGGCCTTCGGGTGCCGGCAAATCGACCATCTCGCGGCTTCTGTTCCGCTTTTACGACGTTCAGTCCGGCCAGGTGTTGATCGACGGCCAGGATATCAGGGACGTGACGCAGGAGAGCCTGCGTGGCGCGATCGGCATGGTGCCGCAGGACACCGTGCTGTTCAACGACACCATCGCCTACAACATCCGCTACGGCCGCATCGGAGCCAGCGAGGAGGACATGCAGAAAGCCGCTGAACTAGCCCAGATCGGTCCGTTCATCGAGCGATTGCCTGACGGCTACAAGTCGATGGTCGGCGAACGCGGGCTGAAGCTTTCGGGCGGCGAAAAGCAGCGCGTGGCGATCGCCCGCACCATCCTGAAGGCGCCGCCGATCCTGATGCTCGACGAAGCGACCTCGGCGCTCGACAGTCACACCGAGCAGGAGATCCAGGCCGCGCTCGATCTGGTCAGCCGTGGCCGCACCACCATCGTCATCGCCCACCGCCTGTCGACGGTCATCACGGCCGATGAGATCATCGTGCTGCAGGACGGCCAGATCGCCGAGCGCGGCACCCATGCCGAGCTGATGCGCAAGCATGGCCTCTACGCCTCGATGTGGGACCGCCAGCGCGAGGCGACCGAGGCCGAGGAGCGCCTACGCATCGCCCGCGAGGGCGACGAGCTTGGCGTTGTCGTTCGTCGGCGAACGTCGGAGGTGAATTGAAAGTTCGGCGCATGACCTGATTTTTGCGCTTGACCTCAACATAAGTTGAGATTGTAGGCCGTTCCTGGAGCCCAAAAAACACCATGATCCAGGAACGGAGAAATCGAAATGAGCAAGACAAATCAGAGCGTTGACGGCCGCAGCGTGTTCAGGGTGGACAAGTTCGTCGTGCCTGCCGCCGCCCGCGAGGAGATACTCGCCAAGGTCAGGACAACGCATGAATTGCTGCGCCTGCAGCAGGGGTTCGTGCAGGATTTCCTGCTCGAGCAATTCTCAGGGCCGGGCGAGTTCAACCTTGTGACCATCGTCGAATGGGAAAGCCAGGCAGCCATCGACAACGTCGTGCCGATCGTCAAGGCCGCGCACGAGCGCATCGCTTTCAACCCGCACGAGACGATCGCCCGGCTCGGCGTGCGCGCCGACATCGCCAACTATCAGCGGGTTCCGGGGCTTTAGAAAAGCCGTTACGGCCAACCGATGCCAGGTGCCGGCGCTTCGACGCTGAACACCTGGCCGGTGCGGGCTTCAGAACGTCTTGGGATTTGGGATCATGGACGGGCAACCTTTTCCCGCGCCTTGAACCGTCGGTGTCCCGAATTCTGCGGACAACGACACTGACCGGGCAAGCGGATCGCGACCCCTGCCGGTTGCGGCCAATATGGCATTCCCCATTGTTGCGTTGCGGCGAGGGGGGCTTTCGGCTATTGAGGCCCCACCTGAAACGGAGCCCGTTTACACCCGATGAGCCTTGTCGATACGGTCAAGAACGCGTTCGTACCGATCCATCGCGAAGGCTATCCCTTCATCGCGGCCTTTGGCGCGGCGACGCTTTTCCTCGGCTATTTCTCCTCGATCCTGTTCTGGATCGGTCTGATCCTGACGGCCTGGTGCGTTTATTTCTTCCGCGATCCCGAGCGCGTCACGCCGGTCGATGACCGCCTGGTGGTCAGCCCCGCCGACGGCATCATCTCGGCGGTAGGACCCGCCGTGCCGCCGCGCGAACTCGGCCTCGGCAATGCCGAGATGACCCGCATTTCGGTGTTCATGAACGTCTTCTCCTGCCACGTGAACCGCGCCCCGGTGCGCGGCCGTATTGCGAAAATCGAGCACCGGCCGGGCAAATTCCTCAATGCCGAACTCGACAAGGCCAGCACCGAGAACGAGCGCAACGGCCTGGTCATCGAGAGCCCCAACGGCACGGTCGCGGCCGTCCAGATCGCCGGCCTGGTGGCGCGCCGCATCGTCTGCTGGGCCGAGGCCGGCGGCTCAATCGGCACTGGCGAGCGTTTCGGCCTGATCCGCTTCGGCTCGCGTGTCGATGTGTTCCTGCCCCTGACCGCCACGCCGCGCGTTGCCGTCGGCCAGACGGCGGTTGGCGGCGAAACCGTGCTGGCTGAATTCGGCGGTGTTGCCGGCACGCCTCTTGTTCGGGTTTCCTGACCGGTGGGCACGCAATACAAAAAGTTCGAGGCCCATGCCAGCGGCGGTCCGCGCATCCGCGAAATCCCGATGCGCATGGTGCTGCCCAATCTGGTCACCGTGCTCGCCATCTGCGCCGGCCTGTCCGGCATCCGCTTCGGCTTCGAAGGCCGCTTCGAGCCGGCGGTGGTGATGGTGCTGCTTGCCGCCTTCCTTGACGGCATCGACGGCCGCCTGGCGCGGATGTTGAAGGCGACCTCCAAATTCGGCGCTCAGATGGATTCGCTGGCCGACATCGTCAATTTCGGCGTTGCCCCGGCTCTGGTGCTCTATGCCTTCCTGCTCGACCGCGCCGGCTCGCCGGGCTGGATCGCGGCACTGCTGTTCGCCATCGCCTGCGGGTTGCGGCTCGCCCGTTTCAACGTGCTCGACGACGAGAAGGGCGATCGCCCCATATGGCAGTCCGAATATTTTGTCGGCGTGCCGGCGCCGGCGGGCGCCGTGCTGGTGATGCTGCCGCTCTATCTCTATTTCCTGCGCACAGGGCTGGAGCCCAGTCGCCCCGCCGCCTTCGTCGCCACCGGCTTCACCATCCTGGTCGCCTTCCTGCTGGTCAGCCGGCTGCCGGTCTATTCCGGCAAGAGCCTAAGGATCCCGGGCGACAGGGTGTTGCCGATCATCCTCGGTGTCGTACTCTACGTGCTCCTGCTGATGACCTATCCCTGGTACACGCTGACCGCCTCGGTCGCCGGCTACCTGATCTTCCTGCCATTCAGCGTGCGCGCCTATTCGAAGCGCGCCAAGCGCGAGGGCGAGAAAGTGCCGCCCTCCGATATAGGTTAGAAAATTCGCAGAAGTGCTTGATCTGACTCAGGCCGCGACGCCGAGCCCCAGCCTGTCGATTGCCAATTTCCTCGTCGACACATAGTCGGTCTTGCCGGAACCCAGCACCGGGATTTCCTCCACCTTGACGATGTCGTTCGGCACCATCAGTTCGGCTGCGCCCGCCTGTTTGCCGAATTTGCGCAGCTCGTCGGGATTGGCATCGTCGGCGGTAGTGACCAGCACGATGCGCTCGCCGCGTCTCTTGTCGGGCACCGCCACAGCCGCGTGGCGCTCCTCCGGCCACAGCGACTGCACCAGCATCTCGACCGCCCCCAGCGACACCATCTCGCCGGCGATCTTGGCGAAGCGCTTGGCGCGGCCGCGAATGGTGATGAAGCCCTCGCGGTCGACGGCGACGATGTCGCCGGTATCGTGCCAGCCGGTCAGCGGCTGCAACTCACCGGGGCGGTCCGACGTCATGTAGCCCATCATCAGGTTCGGTCCGTCGAGCCACAATTGGCCGGCGTCGGAGATGCCCTCGACCGGCTCCAGCTTCATGCGCATGGCCGGCAGCAGCCGGCCGACCGTACCATCGCGGCCATGGATTGCCGTGTTGACGGCAACCACCGGTGCCGCCTCGGTCAGCCCGAAACCTTCGATGATCTCGGCCTGGAAGCGCTCGCGATAGACGCGGCGGGTTTCCGGCTTCACCGCCTCGGCGCCGGCGACGACGAAGCGCAGGCTGGAAAAATCGCCGTCCTTGGCGGTGCGCGCATAGTTGGCGAGGAACGTGTCGGTGCCGAACATAATGGTCGGCTTCACCTTGCGCGCCACCTCGGGGATGATCTTGTAGTGCAG
>NZ_RZTF01000338.1:1622-7017 GCF_004023175.1 Mesorhizobium sp. M7A.F.Ca.MR.362.00.0.0 | reverse complement strand
CCGCAATATAGTCTGAAAGTTGCAAGATCATTGCGCCACCGGGCAAGATGCGCCCGCCGCCGCCCAGTTTTCGATCGCTTGATAGGTCGCTTCGGCGGAGCCCGGAGCCGGTTCACGACCCGATCCCGGCGCCCAGCCCCAGGCGACCAGTCTGTCGTCGCGAACATGCACCGCGATGTCCTTCAAGCTGCGGTTGCCATTGCGCAAGGGATCCTTGATCTGGGCACAGATTTCGGCCGAGGACTTGCCGAACCAGGCCATCTCGGCTGGCGCCAGATGCCAGTTCTCGGCCCCGGGCGGCCCGTGCAATGCCCTGGAATTGCTGGAGAAATGGCAAGTCATGCAACGCAGGCCCGGACTGCCGAAGCCCGACCCGTCAGCACCGCGCTGGACATTGAAGGCGTGCACGCGCGTGCCGCCGTAATGCGCACCCGACCAGCGCGGTCGCTCGTCCGCGACATGACAGTCAGCGCAGCGCGGATGCGAGAACACCGCATAGACCTTGTCCCATTCGGACAGGGCTTTTGCTGTGTCGACTGCCACCGGCGCCGGCGTCTGGCTCTCTTGCGCGATCGCAAACGATGCTGCGAGCACAAGCATGGCAGCAGGCGTCAGCATGATGACGAGCTTCTTCATGCGAAGGCCACCGTTTTCGACAGCGGCAGCGTGCGGATGCGCTTTCCGGTGAGCGCGAAGATGGCGTTGGCGAGCGCCGGAGCCGCCGGCGGTGTGCCGACCTCGCCGACGCCGCCCATCCTGTGGAAGTTTTCCAGGATGGCACCTTCGAATACCGGGCACTGGAAGATCCGCATGGCGTCGAAATCGTGGAAGTTCGACTGTTCGACCATGCCGTCGGCGAAGGTGATTTCCTGCCCCATCGCCGCCGAAAGACCGTAGATGGCCGCCGAGATCAACTGCGCCTCGATGATGCCGGGGTCGAGCGCGGTGCCGACATCGGCGGCGATCCACACCTTCTCGATGCGGATGCCGGCCGGCGTGTCCGCCACCTGGACGATCTCGCCGACCCAGCTGCCGAAGGACAGCGTGAAGGCCATGCCCCTGGCCTTGCCGGCGGGCAGCGCCTCGCCCCATTTCGCCATCGCGGCGACTTTCTCCACCACCTTCACCGCCGAGGGATAAGCGGCCATCAGTCTCTTGCGCATCTCTACCTGATCGATTTTTCCGGCAATGGCGATCTCGTCCATAAAACCCTCGTGGAAGAAGCCGTTGACCGAGCTGCCGACCGAGCGCCAGGAGCCGACAGGGATGGAGACCGGCGCCGCGACACCAGTGACCCGGTAATTCGGGATGGAGTAGGGTTGGTCGTAGGCGCCATCGACGATGGTCTTGTCGGGACCGAGCGGCGATATCGAGGGGAACAGCCGGCGCAGCATGCCGGCAATCACCGATGGCGAGGCCATCTTCATGTCGACGGCCACCGGCATGCCATCGTCGCCGAGCCGCGCCTGGAACTTGCCTATTGCGGCTGGCCGGTAGGCGTCGTGGCGCATGTCTTCTTCACGCGTCCAGGTCACCTTGACCGGACGCCCGCCCGTCTCCTTCGCCATCAGCGCGGCGCACAGTGCGTAATCCACCTCGACGCGCCGGCCGAAACCGCCGCCCATGAAGGTGGTGTGCACATTGATCTTGTCCTGCCCGATGCCGACCGCGTTGGCGCAAAGCTGCCGCACCAGGGTCGGCGCCTGGTTCCCGCACCAGATGTCTAGCGCGCCGTCCCTGAGCTGCGCCGTGGCGTTCATCGGCTCCATCGTCGCATGCGCCAGATAGGGCACGGCATAGTCTGCCTCGACGATCCTTTCGCGCGGCGCGTCGGCAAAAGCGGTATCGACGTCGCCATTGTCGCGCATCACCGACCCCTTGGTGGCAAGCGCCTGCTTCAGCACATCTGAAATGGCGGCGCTGCCGAGCGGGTATTCGGGATCGGACCACTGGGCGTCGATCGCCTCGGCCGCCTTGAACGCCGCCCATGTATTGTCGGCGATGATGCCGAAGCCATGGCCGTAATTCGTCTCGAGCGGCACGATCTTGATCACGCCGGGCATTTTTTCGGCTTTGGAAAGGTCCGCCTTGACCAGCTTGGCCCAGAAGCGCGGGCTCATCTTGACCGTGCCGTAGAGCATGTCCGGCAGCCTGACATCGATGCCGAAGATCGGCGCCCCGGTCACCTTGGCCAGCATGTCGATGCGCTTTTGCGGCTTTCCCAGCAGCTTCCAGTCGGCCCGGTCCTTGAGCCTGACTTCGGCCGGCGACGCCATCGCGGCGGCGGCCGCGGCGACCGCGCCATAGGTCAGCGACTTGCCCGACGCCTTGTGCAGGATCGAACCGTCGGCCGTTTTCAGATCGGCGGCGGCGACACCCAGTTCTTGCGCCGCAGCCGCGATCAGCATCTGTCGGGCGACTGCACCCGCTTGCCGCATCTTGTCAAAACCATCGCGTGTCGAAGCCGAACCACCGGTGCCCTGCAGGGCAAGGAACTTGCCAACCACGCCGAGACCCGAGCGCACCGCTTGCGCCGTCATGCTCTCGTCGAAGAAGGCGAACGGACCGCCCTCTTGAAGGATCGCGGCGTTGTAGTAGGCATGGGATGCCGGTCCATGCTCGACCTTGACCCGGTCAAGGCCGACATCGAGCTCTTCGGCGACCATGGCCGCCAGCGTCGTCGAGATGCCTTGCCCCATCTCGGCGCGCGGCGCGACGATGGTGATGGTGTTGTCGGCGCCGATCTTCACATAGGGGTTGAACGTCGCCTCGCCCTTGCCGAGTTCGGCCTCGAGCGGGTTCGGAAAAGGCTTGCGATAGTAGTAATAGCCGACGGCAACGCCGCCCGCGACAGCGGCAGCGCCGATCAGAAACGTGCGGCGGGCGATCTTTCCGACACTGGCCATGGTCAGAGACCCGCCGTCTTGAGCGCCGCGGCCTTCTTGATGGCCGAGCGGATTTTGGGATAGGTGCCGCAGCGGCAGAGATTGCCGCCCATGGCATTGTCGATGTCGGCATCGCTTGGGTCGGCGACTTCATCGAGCAGCGCCACCGCGCTCATGATCTGGCCGGCCTGGCAGTAGCCGCATTGCGCGACTTGTTCCTCCAGCCATGCCTGCTGCACCGGATGCAGTCCGCCTGCTGTCCCGATGCCTTCAATAGTGGTGACGGCGCCGCTGACCTGCCCAACCGGGAGTGAGCAGGAACGCACCGGCTGACCGTCCACATGCACCGTGCAGGCGCCGCAGGCGGCGATGCCGCAGCCGAATTTCGGCCCGGTCTTGCCAATGAGATCGCGCAGCGCCCACAGCAGCGGCATGTCCGGATCGGCATCGATATCGAATGACTGCCCGTCGACGGTAAGGCGCATGGGGATACCCTTTGTTGTCGTCCGCTGCCAAGGGCGAAGCGTCCTCTCGGCCATTTCACCTAATACAGATTGACAAATTTCGTCATTTTGTCAAATAGGATTTTGCAGGATAGAATTGCTCCATGAACCAGATCGAAGACATCACCGCCACAGACCCCAAACGCGTCCGTATCCTGGATGGCGCGATGAAGGTGTTTTTGGCCTATGGTTTCTCGCGCACCACCATGGACGATATCGCCCGCGCCGCAGACATGTCGCGCCCGGCGCTCTATCTCCTGTTCAAGAACAAGACCGACATTTTCCGCGCCATCGCCATGATGATCCTGTCACGCTCGGTCGAGGCGGCAAAGATTGCCCTATCCGGCGATGGCCCTTTCACCGAGCGCATGATGCGGGCCATCGACGAGGCATTCATCTCGATGATGGGCGCGGTCGTTGCTTCGCCGCACGGCGCCGAATTGCTGGACATGAAATCGAGCCTTGGCGATCTGGTGGGCTGCTGGCGCGGCGGGCTTGGCCAACACATCAGCGCCGCGATAGAGCGCGAGGCAGCCAGGAACGGCGTCGACCTGGCGGCCAGAGGCCTGTCGGCGCAACTGCTTGCCGACATGCTGCTCGACGGGCTGGAAGGCATGAAGGCGCGGATCAGAGATCCGGAGGGGCAGCGGCAGGCAGCCGCTGCCCTGATCAGGGTGATCGACCTGACCTTGAAAGCTCGATGAAACCAGTATCGGGTTTTCAGTTCAGGCCCGACGGCGAACCACCTCCGGATTTTTGCGCACAGCGAGGAATTCCTTGACCCGCCGGCCAGGTGCCGGACCGCGCACCGGCTTGAAGCCGTCATCGAGTTCGCCGGAGAGATCGAGCGTCGGTCGCTTGCCGACGGCCTCGTAATTCTCTTCCAGCCAGTCGCTGGCGGCGGTGCGGCCGAGATCACGCAGGTAGGTCAGAAACGCCCATTCGGCGTTGACCTTCGAGGACGCCGACAGGTCCTTGAACGCCTCGTCGGCATCGATGCGGTGCATGCGGATGTCGCGATACTCGCCATGCGGCAGACGGCCGGCGGCGATCAGTTCCTTGACGAAGGCGATCGAGCGGAATTCGCGCAGCAACCCGGCGTTGAAGGCGATCTCGTCGATGCGGTTCTGGATCTCGTTGGCGCTTCTTGGTGTTCCCTCCCGCACCACCGGATTGATCTGCACCAGAAGCACGTCCTCGGTCGCAGCCGTCTTGAAGAACGGATAAAGCGCCGGGTTGCCGCCATAGCCGCCATCCCAATAGGGCACCCCCTTGATCTCGACAGCACGGAACAGTTGCGGCAGGCAGGCCGAGGCCATCACCGTGTCGAGGTCGATCTCGCCATCGGAAAAGACGCGCAACTGTCCGGTCTCGACATTGGTCGCCGAGATGAACAGTTCCATCGACTTGCAGGCGCGGACATTGTCGAAATCGATCTCCTGCTGAACCACGTCGCGCAACGGGTTGAGGCCGAGCGGATTGGCGACATAGGGCGAGAACACCCGCGACATGGTGTCGAAGAAGACATAGCCAGGCGTATTCTCGATCGACCAGTTGCCCCAGGCGACATCCCACGGCATGCGCTGTACCGGGCTGAACCGGCCCTTGGCCGCCACCGCGCGCCAGAAATCGTCAAGTTTCTGCCGCGCTCCCTCGACACCTCCGCGCACATATCCGTCGGCCAGCGCCACCGCGTTCATGGCGCCGGCGCTGGTGCCGGACACTGCTGATATCTCCAGCCGTCCGTCCTCCAGCAGGCGGTCGAGCACACCCCAGGAAAAGGCCCCGTGCGAGCCGCCGCCCTGAAGCGCGATGTTGATCTTCTTCTTTGTCTCCTCCGCCTTGCCGTTTTTGGTCATGGCGTCGTCCTTGGTTCGTTTTGGATAGATGAGAAGATTTTGCGCCTCACGCGGCGGTCCAGCCGCCATCGACCGAGAGGTGCGTGCCGTTGATCTGCGCTGCCGCGTCCGAGCACAGGAACACCGCCGCTGCCGCGATCTGCTCCAC
>NZ_RZTF01000338.1:0-1612 GCF_004023175.1 Mesorhizobium sp. M7A.F.Ca.MR.362.00.0.0 | reverse complement strand
CTGCTCCACCGTGACGAATTCCTTGGTCGGCTGCTTGTCCAGCATGACCTCACGGATGACGGTCTCGCGATCCATCTGATGGGCTTTCATTTGGTCGGGGATCTGCGCCTCGACCAGCGGCGTCAGGACATAGCCCGGGCAGATGGCGTTGCAGGTGATTTTTTCGCGCGCCAGTTCGAGTGCGACCGTTTTGGTCAATCCCATGATGCCGTGCTTGGCTGAGACATAGGCCGATTTGAACGGCGACGCGACCAGGCCGTGCGCCGAGGCGATGTTGACGATCCGGCCACCGCCGGCCTCCTTCATCAGCGGGATCGCGGCTGCAATGGTGTGGAACGCCGACGACAGGTTGATGGCGATGATGGCGTCCCATTTCTCGATCGGAAAGTCCTCAACCGGCGCGACATGCTGGATGCCGGCATTGTTGATGAGGATATCGACCGATCCGAATGTCTCAGCCGCCTTGGCGATCAGCGCCCGGCATTCGGCCGGTTTCGACATGTCGGCCTTGATGTAGGCGGTTTTCACCCCGTGGTGTTTGGCGATCGCATCAGTGATGGCGTGGTCGGCGGCCGTGTCGGAGAAAGAGTTGACGACGACATTATGGCCTTCGGCCGCCAACGCGTGGGCGATGGCCAGGCCAATGCCCGATGTGGAGCCGGTGATGACTGCGGTTTTTCTGGCGGCCAAGGGCGGAGTCCTCTGGTTGCGGCAAGAGCGAGTTTATGTTGCACTGCAGCATATATGCTCAATGCGACGCAATAACAGCGGCCAGAATTTTTGAGGAGATGAAATTTTCGTCATGAGCGGCCACACGGCCGCTCACCAGGAGGATATCGTTTGGATCGCCGGTCGCTCGCCAGGCGCCGATAAGCCTCAGGCAGCCAGCTCCGGCACCGGCCCGACATAGCGCGACTGCGGGCGGATCAGCCGCCCGGTCGTCTGCTGTTCGCGCGCATGCGCGATCCAGCCGGCGACGCGCCCAGCGGCAAAGACATTGCTGAAGGTTTGTGGCGGAAAGCCCGCCGCCTCCAACAGCAGCGCGGTGTAGAACTCGACATTGGTCTGCAGCGAGCGCGACGGCTTGGCGATCCGCAGCACGTCGAGCGCTACCTGTTCCACTGTCTCCGCGAATGCCAGCCGGCGGCCGGTTTCGCCCTCGCCGCCGAGTTGCCGCACGACGGCCTTCAGCACATCGGCGCGCGGATCGCGCACACGGTAGATGCGGTGCCCGAAACCCATGATGCGCCTGCCGTGCGAGATCTCGTCGCGAAGCCAGCCGGCGGCATCGCCATGCGCCTGGATCGCATCCAGCATCTCGATCACCGGACCGGGCGCCCCGCCATGCAGCGGCCCCTTTAGCGCGCCGAGCCCGGCCAGCACGGAGGATGTCAGGCCGGCCTGCGTCGAGGCCACCACGCGCGTCGCAAAGGTCGACGCATTGAGGCCATGATCGCAGACGGTCACGAGATAGGTATCGAGCGCCTTCGCCAGCGCCGTCGAGGCGACGCTGCCGCTCAGCATCTTCAACATGTCGGCGGCATGATCGGCGCGGCTGTCCGGCGCGATCGGCTGCTCGCCGCGCCGCAGGCGCAGCAGCGCCGGTGTCAGC
>NZ_RZTF01000337.1:0-7022 GCF_004023175.1 Mesorhizobium sp. M7A.F.Ca.MR.362.00.0.0 | reverse complement strand
CTGCTGCTCCGGTCGAGGAAAAGACGGAATTCGACGTCGTCCTCACCGAGGCAGGCGCTCAGAAGATCAACGTCATCAAGGAAGTCCGCGCCATCACCGGTCTTGGCCTCAAGGAAGCCAAGGATCTGGTCGAAGCGGCTCCGAAGCCGGTCAAGGAAGGCGTTTCCAAGGCCGACGCTGACAAGTTCAAGGCCCAGCTGGAAGCAGCCGGCGCCAAGGTCGACCTGAAGTAATCGTGAAAGCGGCGGGCGGCCTCGCGCCGTCCGCCACTCCCTTCGCCCGGAGGGAGCACGCGTAACGCGAGATCTACGAGAACCTCTTTCCTGAGGGCCGAAAATCGGCCTTCAGGAAACGGGTTTTCTCCCGTTCTAGCCGGCCGCCGACAGGCGCCGGGAAAACAGACAGAGGGTTGCCGCCAAGGTGGCCCAGAATGCAAGGCGAGCCGCGGCGAGGCTCGTCCCGAGTTTAGAGCTAAGGAGCGACGATGGCCCAGACCCAGACTTTCAATGGCCGCAGACGCGTACGCAAGTTCTTCGGAAAGATCCCGGAAGTTGCGGAGATGCCGAACCTCATCGAGGTTCAGAAGGCATCCTATGATCAATTCCTGATGGTGGCGGAGCCCAAGGGCGGGCGTCCGGACGAGGGACTGCAGGCTGTTTTCAAGTCGGTTTTCCCGATCTCCGATTTTTCCGGCTCCTCGATGCTGGAGTTCGTGAAGTACGAGTTCGAAGGACCGAAATTCGACGTTGACGAATGCCGTCAGCGCGACCTCACCTATGCCGCGCCGCTGAAGGTGACGCTGCGCCTCATCGTGTTCGATATCGACGAGGATACCGGCGCCAAGTCCATCAAGGACATCAAGGAGCAGGACGTCTACATGGGCGACATGCCGCTCATGACCTTGAACGGCACCTTCATCGTCAACGGCACCGAGCGCGTCATCGTCTCGCAGATGCACCGCTCGCCGGGCGTCTTCTTCGACCATGACAAGGGCAAGTCGCACTCGTCGGGCAAGCTTCTGTTTGCCGCGCGCGTCATCCCCTATCGCGGCTCCTGGCTCGACATCGAGTTCGATTCCAAGGACGTCGTGCACGCCCGCATCGATCGCCGCCGCAAGATTCCGGTGACGTCGCTGCTGATGGCGCTCGGCATGGACGGCGAAGAGATCCTGTCGACCTTCTACAACAAGATCACCTACAAGCGCGCCGGTGACCATTGGCGCATTCCGTTCAACGTCGAGCGTTTCCGCGGCCTCAAGGCCGTCGGCGACCTGGTCGATGCCGATACCGGCGAAGTCGTCGTCGAAGCCGGCAAGAAGATCACCGCCCGCCAGGCGAGGGCGCTTGGCGAAAAGGGTCTCAAGGCGATCAAGGCCACCGACGAGGACCTGCTCGGTAACTATCTGGCCGAGGACATCGTCAACTACGCCACCGGCGAGATCTTCCTCGAGGCCGGCGACGAGATCGACGAGAAGACGCTGAAGGTTCTGCTCGGCACCGGCGAAGACGAGATCAAGGTTCTCGACATCGACCACGTCAATGTCGGCGCCTATATCCGCAACACGCTCAACGTCGACAAGAACGAGAGCCGCCAGGACGCGCTGTTCGACATCTATCGTGTCATGCGCCCCGGCGAGCCGCCGACGCTCGAAACCGCCGAAGCCATGTTCAACTCGCTGTTCTTCGACAGTGAGCGCTACGATCTGTCGGCCGTCGGCCGCGTCAAGATGAACATGCGCCTCGAGCTCAAGGCCGAGGACACCGTGCGCGTGCTGCGCAAGGACGACATCCTGGCCGTGGTCAGGACGCTGGTCGAGCTGCGCGACGGCAAGGGCGAGATCGACGACATCGACAATCTCGGCAACCGCCGCGTGCGTTCGGTCGGCGAGCTGATGGAAAACCAGTACCGCGTCGGCCTGCTGCGCATGGAGCGCGCGATCAAGGAGCGTATGTCCTCGATCGAGATCGACACGGTCATGCCGCAGGACCTGATCAACGCCAAGCCGGCGGCTGCCGCCGTGCGCGAGTTCTTCGGTTCCTCGCAGCTGTCGCAGTTCATGGACCAGACCAACCCGCTGTCGGAGATCACCCACAAGCGCCGCCTCTCGGCGCTTGGACCGGGCGGTCTGACCCGCGAGCGCGCCGGCTTCGAAGTGCGCGACGTGCACCCGACGCATTACGGCCGCATCTGCCCGATCGAGACGCCGGAAGGCCCGAATATCGGTCTGATCAACTCGCTGGCCACCTTCGCACGCGTCAACAAGTACGGCTTCATCGAGAGCCCGTACCGTAAGATCGTCGACGGCAAGCTGACCAATGATGTCGTCTATCTCTCGGCAATGGAAGAGGCCAAGCACCATGTCGCGCAGGCCAACGCCGAGCTCGACAAGAACGGTGGTTTCGTCGACGAATTCGTCATTTGCCGCAGCGCCGGCGAAGTGATGATGGCGCCGCGCGAAAACGTCGATCTGATGGACGTGTCGCCCAAGCAGATGGTGTCGGTGGCCGCGGCCCTGATCCCGTTCCTGGAAAACGACGACGCCAACCGCGCTCTGATGGGCTCGAACATGCAGCGTCAGGCCGTGCCGCTGGTGCGCGCCGAGGCGCCGTTCGTCGGCACCGGCATGGAGCCGATCGTCGCCCGTGACTCGGGTGCCGCCATCGGCGCCCGCCGCGGCGGCATCGTCGACCAGGTGGACGCGACGCGTATCGTTATCCGCGCCACCGAAGATCTCGATCCGGGCAAGTCCGGCGTCGACATCTACCGGCTGATGAAGTTCCAGCGTTCGAACCAGAACACCTGCATCAACCAGCGTCCGCTGGTTCGCATGGGTGACCGGGTCAACAAGGGCGACATCATCGCCGACGGTCCGTCGACCGAGCTCGGCGATCTGGCGCTCGGCCGCAACGTGCTGGTCGCGTTCATGCCGTGGAACGGCTACAACTACGAGGACTCGATCCTCCTGTCCGAACGCATCGTCGCCGATGACGTCTTCACCTCGATCCATATCGAGGAGTTCGAGGTCATGGCGCGCGATACCAAGCTCGGACCGGAGGAAATCACGCGCGATATTCCAAACGTCTCGGAAGAAGCGCTGAAGAACCTCGACGAAGCCGGCATCGTCTATATCGGTGCCGAAGTTCAGCCGGGCGACATCCTGGTCGGCAAGATCACGCCGAAGGGCGAAAGCCCGATGACGCCGGAAGAGAAGCTTCTGCGCGCCATCTTCGGCGAAAAGGCATCCGATGTGCGCGACACCTCGATGCGCATGCCTCCGGGCACTTTCGGCACCGTCGTCGAGGTGCGCGTGTTCAATCGCCACGGTGTGGAGAAGGACGAGCGCGCCATGGCGATCGAGCGCGAGGAGATCGAACGCCTCGCCAAGGACCGCGACGACGAGCAGGCCATCCTGGACCGTAACGTCTATGCGCGTCTTTCCGACGTGCTCGTCGGCAAGGAAGCGATCGCCGGACCGAAGGGCTTCAAGAAGGGCTCGACGCTGTCCAAGGATACGCTCGACGAGTATCCGCGTTCGCAGTGGTGGCAGTTTGCCGTGGAGAACGAAAAGCTCCAGAGCGAACTGGAAGCCCTGCGCGGCCAGTACGACGATTCCAAGAAGGCGCTCGAACAGCGTTTCATGGACAAGGTCGAGAAGGTCCAGCGCGGCGACGAAATGCCTCCGGGCGTCATGAAGATGGTCAAGGTCTTCGTGGCCGTGAAGCGCAAGATGCAGCCCGGCGACAAGATGGCCGGCCGTCACGGCAACAAGGGTGTCGTGTCGCGGATCGTTCCGGTCGAGGACATGCCTTTCCTCGAGGACGGCACGCATGCCGATATCGTGCTCAACCCGCTGGGTGTGCCGAGCCGCATGAATGTCGGCCAGATCCTGGAAACGCATCTGGGCTGGGCATGCGCGGGCATGGGCAGGAAGATCGGCGAGCTGATCGACACGTACAAGGCAGCCGGCGACATCAAGCCGCTGCGCAAGACGCTCGAGAGCTTCATCCCGGCCAACGACCGCAACGAGCCGGTTCGTGACTATGACGACGAGAGCATCGTTCGCCTCAGCGAGCAGATGCGCCGCGGCGTCTCGATCGCGACCCCGGTGTTCGACGGCGCGCATGAGGCTGACATCAACATCATGCTGGAGCAGGCGGGCCTGCACACATCAGGTCAGTCGCAGCTCTATGACGGACGCACGGGCGAGCCGTTCGATCGCAAGGTGACGATGGGCTACATCTACATGCTCAAGCTTCACCACCTCGTGGACGACAAGATCCACGCGCGTTCGATCGGTCCGTACTCGCTCGTCACGCAGCAGCCGCTGGGCGGCAAGGCGCAGTTCGGTGGCCAGCGCTTCGGCGAGATGGAGGTCTGGGCGCTGGAAGCGTACGGCGCGGCCTACACGCTGCAGGAAATGCTGACGGTGAAGTCGGACGACGTCGCCGGCCGTACCAAGGTCTACGAGGCGATCGTGCGTGGCGACGACACCTTCGAGGCCGGCATTCCCGAGAGCTTCAACGTTCTCGTCAAGGAAATGCGGTCTCTCGGCCTCAATGTCGAGCTGGAGAACACCAAGCTCGACGACAACCCTGTCCGGCTGCCCGATGCTGCCGAATAGGGGCGCGGCCGAGTAAACAAGACTTTCGGTCGCGGAAATCGCGACCGAACGCACCAAATTCTTCGGCCGGTGGCCGACACACGACGGCGGGCGTTTGGCCCGCGCTAGATGCAAGGGGTTTTCGAGGACCCCGAAAAGGAGAACGGCATGAACCAAGAGGTCATGAATCTCTTCAATCCGCAGGCGCCTGCGCAGGTGTTCGATTCCATTCGGATATCGCTTGCCAGCCCTGAGAAGATTCTGTCCTGGTCTTTCGGCGAGATCAAGAAGCCGGAGACCATCAACTACCGCACCTTCAAGCCGGAGCGTGACGGTCTGTTCTGCGCGCGCATTTTTGGCCCGATCAAGGACTATGAGTGCCTGTGCGGCAAGTACAAGCGCATGAAGTACAAGGGCGTCATCTGCGAGAAGTGCGGCGTCGAAGTCACGCTGTCGCGCGTTCGTCGTGAGCGCATGGGCCATATCGAACTGGCGGCACCGGTCGCCCATATCTGGTTCCTGAAGTCGCTGCCGTCGCGCATCGGCACGCTGCTCGACATGACCCTGAAGGACATCGAGCGCGTCCTCTATTTCGAGAACTACATCGTCACCGAACCTGGCCTCACCGCGCTGAAGGAGCACCAGCTGCTCAGCGAGGAAGAATACATGATCGCCGTCGACGAGTATGGCGAGGATTCGTTCACCGCCATGATCGGCGCCGAGGCCATTCATGACCTCCTGGCCGGCATGGACCTGGAGAAGATCGCCGGCGACCTGCGTTCGGAACTGGCTTCGACCACCTCCGAGCTGAAGCAGAAGAAGTATCTGAAGCGGCTCAAGGTCGTCGAGAACTTCATGGAATCCGGCAACCGTCCGGAATGGATGATCATGAAGGTGGTTCCGGTGATCCCGCCGGACCTGCGTCCGCTGGTTCCTCTGGACGGCGGCCGCTTCGCCACGTCGGATCTGAACGATCTCTATCGCCGCGTCATCAACCGCAACAATCGTCTGAAGCGGCTGATCGAACTGCGGGCGCCGGGCATCATCGTGCGCAATGAAAAGCGCATGCTGCAGGAAGCCGTCGATGCGCTGTTCGACAACGGCCGTCGCGGCCGCGTCATCACCGGCGCCAACAAGCGCCCGCTGAAGTCGCTGTCCGACATGCTCAAGGGCAAGCAGGGCCGGTTCCGTCAGAACCTGCTCGGCAAGCGCGTCGACTATTCCGGCCGCTCGGTCATCGTGACCGGTCCGGAGCTCAAGCTGCATCAGTGCGGCCTGCCCAAGAAGATGGCGCTCGAACTGTTCAAGCCCTTCATCTACGCCCGTCTCGACGCCAAGGGTTACTCCTCGACCGTCAAGCAGGCGAAGAAGCTGGTCGAAAAGGAGCGTCCGGAAGTCTGGGATATCCTCGACGAGGTCATCCGCGAGCATCCGGTGCTGCTGAACCGTGCGCCGACGCTGCACCGTCTCGGCATCCAGGCGTTCGAACCGATCCTGATCGAAGGCAAGGCGATCCAGCTGCACCCGCTGGTCTGCACGGCCTTCAACGCCGACTTCGACGGCGACCAGATGGCCGTCCACGTGCCGCTGTCGCTGGAAGCGCAGCTTGAAGCCCGCGTGCTGATGATGTCGACCAACAACATCCTGCACCCGGCTTCCGGCGCGCCGATCATCGTGCCGTCGCAGGACATGGTTCTGGGCCTCTACTATCTCTCGATCGTCAACCAGAACGAGCCGGGCGAGGGCATGGTGTTTGCCGACATGGGCGAACTCCAGCACGCGCTCGAGACCAAGGCGGTGACGCTGCACTCCAAGATCAAGGGTCGTTTCCGCACGGTCGACGCGGAAGGCAAGGTCGTGTCGAAGATCCATGACACCACGCCTGGCCGCATGATCATCGGCGAGCTTCTGCCGAAGAACGTCAACGTGCCTTACGAGACCGCCAACCAGGAGATGACCAAGAAGAACATTTCCAAGATGATCGACACCGTCTACCGCCATTGCGGTCAGAAGGAGACGGTCATTTTCTGCGATCGCATCATGGCGCTCGGATTCAGCCATGCCTGCCGTGCCGGCATTTCGTTCGGCAAGGACGACATGCTGATCCCGGATGCAAAGATCAAGCTGGTCTCCGACACCGAGGCTTTGGCCAAGGAATACGAGCAGCAGTACAATGACGGTCTGATCACGCAGGGCGAGAAGTACAACAAGGTCGTCGACGCCTGGGCCAAGTGCTCGGAAAAGGTCGCCGACGAAATGATGGCCCGCATCAAGGCGGTCGAGTTCGAGGACAATGGCCGTCAGAAGCCGATGAACTCGATCTACATGATGTCGCACTCCGGTGCGCGTGGCTCGCCCACCCAGATGCGCCAGCTTGCCGGCATGCGCGGCCTCATGGCCAAGCTCTCGGGTGAAATCATCG
>NZ_RZTF01000336.1:3711-7026 GCF_004023175.1 Mesorhizobium sp. M7A.F.Ca.MR.362.00.0.0 | reverse complement strand
TTCTCGCTCTCGATGAAATCGACTTCGTCCGAGCCCTTGCTGCGGGCCGAGACCATGGTGATCCACCTGCTGCGCTTCACTGATATCGACCTGGCGCAGCTCTGCGCGTCCAGCGGCGCGGAACGTTTCCCGCCGGGAGGCGCCTGGGCGCGGCTGCCCACCGGCGAACCGCGCTATACCGGCGTTTCGACTTGGTTCCGCGCCCGTCGGCTCGGCGTTCTGCCGATTGAGGGCGCGACACTGGTCGCGGCCGAACTCCTTGACGGCGAGGTACAGCCGGACGAGGTCCCCCCGGAGGCGCATTCGCTTGTTTATCTCGACCGTCGCTGGCATCGCCTGCACAAGGAACTGGACGGGGTGGCTGAGCTTCTTGAGTCGTCGCGTTTTCTTTGAACGGCGCCGAAGCGGCGCGGGTTGTCCGGTCGTTGCGCAGGAACTCGCAAAGCCAGTCGAAGCGCGTTCGGCGTCAATCGTACCGTGCTCTCTGGCTCCCAGCGCGGGGTTGAAGCCTATCCGGCCAGTTGGGCACTAGCCGGAACTTCGTCCGCATCGGATGCGGTACGAGGGGATGGCAATTTTCGTCGCAGATGACGTCAGACATATCCGCAAAATATCTCACGTATTGACGTTAACTTAACATGCTACTATGGTCTTTTTACTGCGTCGGATGCGTCGCTTTTGTATCACCGTTGCTCGTTGATTGTCGTCATGCCTGTCATCCCTATCCCAACCTGCAGGTTTGCCTTGCAGCGCCCTTCACCAGTTGCTGAAAGCGGCGGCGCCCATGCCCAGTTTGCTCGGAATCGATAACGGTCTCACGGTCACCAAGGCGGTGATCTTCGATGCCGATGGCACGCAGTTGTCGGTGGCGCGTCGGCGGGTTCCACAATCGATACCCCATCCGCATTGGGTGGAGCGCGACATGGCCGGCCTCTGGCAAGCGACCGGCGATGCAATCAAGGAGGCGATTGCCCTTTGTGGCCGCCCGGCGGACGACATCAGGGCGGTGGCGGCGACCGCGCATGGCGACGGCCTCTATTTGCTCGACAAGGATCGTCGGCCGCTAGGGCCTGGAATCCTGTCGCTCGACAGCCGCGCTGGCAAGATTGTCGAGCGATGGTCGGCGGACCGGGTCTTCGAAGATGCGCTAGGTCGAACAGGCCAGGCGCCGCACGTTTCGGCTCCGTCGGCGCTGCTGGCCTGGATCAGGAAGAACCAACCCGACCGCTATGGCCGCATCGGGCATATACTGGCCTGCAAGGACTGGCTGCGCTTTTGCCTGACCGGCACGATCGGCACCGACCGTACCGAGGCCAGCACCTCATTCACGGATTTCCGCACGCAGGATTACGCGCTGGAAGCGATGCGCATCTTCGAACTGGACGATCTTTTCGACGCGCTGCCGCCGATGGCGCATTCGGCCGAGATCGCCGGCCACGTTACCGCCGAGGCCGCCGACATGACCGGCCTTGCCAAGGGGACACCAGTGGCGAGCGGCCTGCATGACGTAACTGCCTCCGCACTTGGCATGGGCGGCCATGAGGAGGGTGTGCTTGCCATTGTCGCCGGGACCTATTCCATCAACGAAGTGGTCTCTTCGCAACCGCGCGTCGACCCGCGTTGGCTCTGTCGCAACGCCATCGACGCCGGCCGCTGGAACAACATGGCGATCTCGCCGGCCTCGACCGCGAACTACGATTGGTTTCTCGACACGTTCTGCCGCTCGGAACAGGAGAGGGCATCGGTCGGTGGTGGCTCGATCCACGAGGTTTTGGCAACAGAGATCGACGAGGCGCTTAAAAAGCGGTCGACCATCCTGTTTCATCCCTATCTGTTCGGCTCCCCCTTTGGCGATGTCGCCAGCGGCAGCTTTGTCGGCCTTCATGGCTGGCATAATCGTGGCGATATGCTCAAGGCGGTTCTGGAGGGCATTGCTTTCAATCATCGTACCCATGTCGAAGCCTTGCGCGACGGCTTTGCCATCAGCGAAATCCGCCTGACCGGCGGCGGCTCGCGCAATCCGGCCTTCGTCCAGATGTTTGCCGATGTGCTGAACGCCCCGGTCACCGTCACCTCGACCGACGAGGCCGCGGCGTTTGGCGCTGCGCTTTGCGCGGGTGCGGCGGTTGGCATCTTCGCGACGCCGCAAGAAGGCGCCCGGCAGGTCGGCATGACGGCGCGCCAATACGAGCCAGTGCCGGCCTCGAGTGCTGTGTTCAACGAGCGCTTTTCCCTCTATGGCCGCATAGCCGGTGCGCTCGTGCCGCATTGGCCCGACATCGAGAAGCTGGCGCGGCCAGACACCGAGGGGACCGCATGATCAAGGCCGACGAACGACGCGAAGAGATCGCCGACTATGTGATCAAGCTCGGCCAGGTGCGCATCGACGATCTGGTCGAGCATTTCGGCGTGTCGCGCATGACCATCCACCGGCACATCGACCGGCTGGCGCAGCAGGGCGTGTTGCGCAAGCTGCACGGTGCGGTCACGGTTCAGCCTTCCGGTCTCTACGAAAGCGCCTTCCGCTACCGGGTGACGGTCAACCGGGCCGAAAAGGATGCGCTGGCGCGGACAGCACTCGATTATATCGAAGCTGGCCAGGTGGTGATGCTGGACGATTCGTCAACGGCAAATGCGGTCGCTACGCTCCTGCTCGACGTCAAGCCGCTGACCGTCATCACCAACTCAGTGGCGACGGCTGCACTGCTGACCCATGTCGACGAACTCGACTTCATCTGTCTCGGCGGCCAGTACCACAACACCTACAACGCCTATATCGGCATCGTCTGCGAGAACGCGGTGGCACAGCTTCGCGCCAATGTGCTGATCTGTTCGGCTTCGGCCATCACCGGAACCACCGCCTTCATCCAGGATCCCAATGTCGTGCGGGTCAAGCAGGCGATGATGGCCGCATCGGTCAAGCGTATCCTTCTGATCGACCATGCCAAGTTCGACAGGATCGCGCTGCATGTCTTCGATGATCTGACCAGCTTCGATGTCGTGCTGGCGACCGAAGGCCTGGGCGATGCGCGGGCGCAAGCCCTCGAACGGGCCGGCGTGAAGCTGCGCATCGTCAAGACGAAAGCGCCATGAGCTCGAGCGAAGCGATACGTACGGAAAATCCAGCCGGGCGTCTGGCCGCCATGGCCGGAGCCGGGGAGGCCGACGTCGTCATTCTTGGCGCCGGCATCAACGGGGCAGGGCTGTTTCGCGATCTGTGCGCGCAAGGCGTCAGCTGCCTGATCGTCGACAAGGCGGATTTCGGCTCCGGCACGAGTGCTGCGCCATCGCGGCTCATTCATGGCGGTCTGAAAT
>NZ_RZTF01000336.1:0-3701 GCF_004023175.1 Mesorhizobium sp. M7A.F.Ca.MR.362.00.0.0 | reverse complement strand
CTGAAATATCTCGAAACCGGCGAGTTCAGGCTGGTGGCGCAGTCGACGCTCGAACGCAATCTGCTTTTGAAAAACGCGCCGCACTATGTCAGCCCGCTGCCGACCGTCATCCCGATCTTTTCCTGGAGCAAAGGCATGCTGGCGGCGCTGCGGACGCTGTTCGGCTCGACCAGCGCGCCGCGCAGCCGTGGCGCCGTCCTGATCAAGATCGGCCTGATGATCTATGATTTCTATGGCTCGCGAAATCAGGTCATGCCGCGTCACCGCATGGTCGGGCGGCGCCAGGCGCTCAGTGAGATGCCGGCGCTCGCCCCCTCGATCGTCGCCACCGGCACCTACTACGACGCCAAGATAAGCCACCCCGAGAGGCTCGTGCTCGAACTGATCCTCGATGGGCTGCAGGCAAACGAGGCCTCGGCCAGCGCGAACTACACGGCGCTGGCGAAGTCCGCCGATGGCATGCTGACCTTCCAGCCGGAAAACGGCGCGGCCTTTTCGGTGCGGCCGAAGCTGGTGGTCAATGCCGCCGGCCCATGGATCGACGATGTCAACGATTCGCTAGGCGCGCCGTCGAAGATGATCGGCGGCACCAAGGGCTCGCACATCCTGTTGAAGCACGACGAGCTGGTCAAAAGCCTGGCCGGACGCATGCTGTATTTCGAAGCCGATGACGGCCGCATCTGCCTTGTCTACGACTATCTCGGCCTGGCGCTGGTCGGCTCCACCGACATCAAGGCCGACAACCCCGACGCGGTGCGCTGCGAACCTGACGAAGTCGAGTACCTGCTCGACAGCGTACGGACGCTGCTGCCGGGGATGGCGTTCGAGCGCGACCAGATCGTCTATGCCTATAGCGGCATCCGGCCGCTGCCGGCCTCGGATGCATCGGTGCCCGGCTTGATCAGCCGTGACCACTCGGCGCCCGTCGCCGAGCCGGATCGGAACAGACCTTTCGCAGTCATCTCGCTGATCGGCGGCAAGTGGACGACCTTTCGCGGCTTCGCCGAGGAAGTCGCCGACACCGTGCTCGGCCGCCTGCAGCGCAGCCGCAAGGTGACGACGCAGACCATGCCGATCGGCGGCGGCAGGGATTTCCCGGCTGATGCTGCAGCGCGAGCAAGTTGGCTGGCTCTGGCTCACTCGGAGACGGGCGCTGGAGAACGGCGTCTCGAGGCGCTGCTGTCGCGATATGGCACCAGAGCCACGCAGATCGCCACACATGAGCCGGATGATGAGGGCCGACTGCCGGATTCAGAAAGCTACAGCCGATCGGAAATTGACTACATCGTCCGCACCGAGTTCGTCGAACATCTGGCCGATATCGTCATGCGCCGCAGCACCCTGGCGATATCAGGGTCACTGACGGGCCGGGATCTGCAGGAGATTGCGACGATTGCCGGACGGGCGCTGGGTTGGAGCGCCGGGCGCCTCGCAGAGGAAGTCGAGGCCGCAGCCCTGGAACTCGAGGACCGGAACCTGATGCGGCTGGGCTGATCATTCCGTCGCCGATGCTCTTTCCCAAGGCAATCCGGTCGGTTTGCCTAAGGATGCGTCGCATCCCCCATCGCTCAACTCACAGGTGGATTGGGATTTTGCCGATGTCAGATATTATTCTGGAGAAACAGCTAGTTAGCAAAAAATTAGATAGCCGATGGCTGTGAAATTCTACTGGCTCAGGCGCGAAATAACACAGATTGACGTTAAATTAACATAGCCGTATGATCGAGTAACATGCTCACCTCCTAATGGGTCGATGTTGCCCGCCGAAATGCCGGCAGACCGGCGTTTCGGGAAGGGCGAGACCTGTGAATCGCCCATATGTGCATGCGCCAAATCCGGCGAGGGATTGACAGCGATGTAGGGATGTGAAAATTTTTGCACACAAAGATAATAATATCATCTCAGGGAGGAGATGTCTTGAAATCCGGCGGAGCCACTAACCGCGATCATGAGTCCAGCCTCGCCACCCGCGCGGCCTGGCTTCACTATGCCGGGGGTCTGACGCAGGCCCAGGTGGCCAAGCGGCTCGGCCTGACCAGCCTCAAGGCGCATCGGCTCATCACCCGGGCCACCCAGGATGGCCTTGTCAGGGTGATCATCGACGGCGATGTCGGCGAATGCATCGACCTCGAGCAGCAGCTGATCACTGCTTACGGGCTCGACTACTGCGAGGTTGTTCCTGATCTCGATCAGGACGAGCTGCCGCTGAAGGCGCTTGGCATCGCCGGCGCTCAGTTTCTGAAGCGGGAGATCGATCGCGGCGAGGACATGCTGATCGGCGTCGGCCATGGCCGTACCCTTGCCGCAAGCGTCGAGTATCTGACGCGCACCGCCGCTGCCCATATCCGTTTCGTCTCGCTGCTTGGCGGCGTGACGCGCAAATTCGCGGCCAACCCGCACGACGTCATGCATCGGCTGGCCGAGCGGACCGGCGCGCAGGCCTATGTGATGCCGGTGCCTTTCGTCGCCAACACCGCCGAGGACCGTGAAGTGCTGCTTGGTCAGCGCGGCATTAGCGATGTCTTCGACCTCGCAAGCCGGTCCGACCTGATGTTCGTCGGCATAGGGACCGCCGAGCGGGAAGCTTCGTTGGTCGCTACCGGCATGATCGAACATTCCGAAATCGATGAGGTCAAACGCGATGGCGGCGTCGGCGAGTTGCTCGCCCACTTCTTCGACGACAAGGGGCGCCCGGTGGAAACGGCGTTGTCGGACAGGATTCTGGCGCTTCCGCGGGATCAGTTGAAAGGTCGCCGGATCGTCGCCGTCGCCGGCGGCAAGATCAAAGTGCGTGCCATCAAAGCGGTGCTCGAAAGCCGTTATCTGAGCGGCCTGATCACCGACGAGTCCACCGCTCGTGCCCTTGTCGAACAGAACAAACCCAATGGCGCGAAGCGCCATGTGAACGGAGGATCGTCAAATGCGTGACAAGCGCGGATCAGCCTTGCTGGCGGTTGCGTCATGAGCGCGAAAGCCGCCACCGCATCGACCAGGCCGGCTTCGCCCGCCCTGCGTCGGGCACTTGCCGGCGCCGCGGTTGTCGTCCTGCTCGGCGCCATGGCGCTCGACACCAAGGTGGTCAGGATCGGCTCTGCCGGCGATGTCCGCAGCGCCGTGTTTTCCGCCGCTGACTACGGCAAGTCGGAGTTTCCCAAGGTGCAGGCCGATGTCGAGGCACGCGCCGCCGACGCGGTGACGGTGGCTGCTGCTATCGCCAAGGACAGGGCGACGGCGGAAAAGGAATATGGCGTGCCGGCGGGCGTCGGACCGGTCATCTCGGTCAAGTTCACCGGTGTCGTCGGCGAAGGAAAATCCGGCATCTACAAGGTCGCCGTCGAAGGCGTGCCGGACACGCTGATGATCCGGGTGCAAACGGGACCGGCGATCAACGGCACCGAGCTTCGCGACGCCACCGGCAAGATCACATTCGGCCAGTTCACCAACCAGATCGAATACCAGGACGCCGGTTCGGCGCTGAACAACGAGATGAAGAAGGAAGTCCTGGCCAAGGTCGACACCAGCACCTTGACCGGCAAGACCGTATCGGTGGTCGGCGCATTCAAGCTGGTCAACCCGAAGAGCTGGCTGGTCACTCCGGTGAGGCTGGAGGTCAAATGAGCGCGGCTGCAGACACCGGACCCGCGACCGGCGACGCCGTGCTTTCGGCGCGCAACATCGTCATGTCGTATGGCGGCGTTCAT
>NZ_RZTF01000335.1:4678-7058 GCF_004023175.1 Mesorhizobium sp. M7A.F.Ca.MR.362.00.0.0 | reverse complement strand
ATGGGCATCGACGTCAAGCGCGTGCGGGTGAAAGTGTTCGTCTTCGTCGGCATCGGGGCTGCGCTCGCCGGCACCTTCTCGGTGATGATCAACTTCAACTGGTGGCCGACCGCCGGCGACGGCTACCTCCTGCCGGTGCTGGCCTCGGTGTTCGTCGGCGGCACGCCGACCTGGGGCGGCATCGGCACGGTCGTCGGCGGCGCCATCGGTGCGGTCACCGTGTCCTTCATCCAGACCGGCGTCGTGGCGGCGGGATTGAGCGGCTTCTACGTGCAGTTCTTCAACGGCCTGATCATCATCCTGTCGCTGCTGGGGCATAAATGGAACCAGGCAAGGTACAGGTGAGGGTTTCGTTGGCGGATCGCATGCCTTGACGATTGGCGGAGACGCTCATCGTTTTCGTCATCCACGGGCGAAGCAAGGAGCGTAGCGACGCAGCGCAGACCCGAGGATCCATGCCGCGACTTCAACGCGTCACTACGGTGGAGAATTCTGCTCAGCTGCACTCCACGGCCAAGGTCACGGCATGGATCCTCGGGTCTCCGCGACGTCGCTTCGCTCCTGCTCCGCCCGTGGATGACGAAGGTGGGAGCTGTCCGCGGGAAAACGCCATCTTCACACCGCCGCCACAAACCCGTCCAGCACGCGTTTCTGGCCGGCCTTGTCGAAGTCGATGGTCAGCTTGTTGCCCTCGATGGCCGAAATGTTGCCGTTGCCGAATTTCTGGTGGAAGACGCGGTCGCCGACGCTGAAGGGGGAGGGCTTGTCGGCGACGGATTTGGCGACCAGTTCGCCGTCGATGGTGCGGCCCTTGACCGAGGTGCGGCCGGCGCCGTAGCCGCTGTCCGTCTCGCCATAGCCGATGCGCTCGACCTGGTGGCCGGAGCGCGAGCCCCAGTTGCGGTCGGTCGCCTCGGTGCGGTTGGCCTGCGCGCGCTGCCAGCCCGGTGTCGCATAGGTGTTGGAGAAGGCGCCGGATTTTTCGGCGTCGGCGCCGACAGTGTCGAAGCGCGAGGCGCCATAGGGGTTCTGCCGTCCTGCGCCCTGGCCGCCACGGCCGGAGGCAAAAGAACCGCCACCGTAGGAATTGCCATAACCGCCATAGCTGTTGCCGCTTTCGGCGACTTCGACATGGGCTTCCGGCAGTTCGTCGAGGAAGCGTGACGGGATGGTCGACTGCCACAGGCCGTGGATGCGGCGGTTGGAGACGAACCAAAGATGCAGGTTCTTCTTGGCACGAGTCAGGCCGACATAGGCAAGGCGGCGCTCTTCCTCCAGCCCGGAGCGGCCGCCTTCATCCAGCGCACGCTGGTGCGGGAACAGGCCTTCCTCCCAGCCGGGCAGGAAGACGGTCTCGAATTCGAGGCCCTTGGCCGAATGCAGCGTCATGATCGAGACGGCGTCGAGCCCGGCATTCTGCTCGGCATCCATGACCAGTGCGACATGTTCGAGGAAGGAGCGCAGCGATTCGTACTCTTCCATCGAGCGGATCAGCTCTTTCAGGTTTTCCAACCGGCCGGGCGCTTCGACCGAGCGGTCGTTTTTCCACATGTCGGTGTAACCGCTCTCTTCGAGAATGGACTCGGCGAGTTCGGTGTGCGGCGTGGTTTCCAGCGCCTTTTGCCAGCGCTCGAAATTGGCCGCCACTTCACGAAGTGCGGCGCGCGGCTTCGGCTTCAACTCGTCGCTTTCGGCCAGCTTGGCGGCGGCCTCCAGCATCGGGATGCGCAGCGCACGCGCGGTGTCGTGGATCTGGCGGATGGTGGCTTCGCCCAGGCCGCGCTTGGGCACATTGACGATGCGCTCGAAAGCGAGGTCGTCGGCGCCTTGGGCGACGACGCGGAAGAAGGCCAGCGCATCGCGGATTTCCATGCGCTCGTAGAAGCGCGGGCCGCCGATGACGCGGTAGTTGAGGCCGAGCGTGACGAAGCGATCCTCGAACTCCCGCATCTGGAAGGAGGCGCGGACCAGGATCGCCATGTCGTTGAGATTGTGCTTTTGCCGCTGGTAGGTCTCGATGGTCTCGCCGACGGCGCGGGCTTCCTCCTCGGAATCCCAGGCGGCATGGACATGCACCTTGCCGTCCTCGGGATCGTTGCGGTCCGTGAACAGCGTCTTGCCGAAGCGGCCCTCATTGTGGGCGATGAGGTGGGAGGCGGCGCCAAGGATGTGCGCGGTCGAGCGGTAGTTGCGCTCCAGCCGGATGATGGTGGCGCCGGGAAAATCCTTGTCGAAGCGCAGGATGTTGTCGATTTCGGCGCCGCGCCAGCCATAGATCGACTGATCGTCGTCGCCGACGCAGCAGATGTTTACGGTGGCGCGGGTGTCAGTCGAAGAGCGCCCGATCTCCCCCCTAGAGGGGGAGATGGCGCCGGAGGCG
>NZ_RZTF01000335.1:2451-4669 GCF_004023175.1 Mesorhizobium sp. M7A.F.Ca.MR.362.00.0.0 | reverse complement strand
GGCGCGAGGCGCCCCCCTCTGTCCTGCCGGACATCTCCCCCTCAAGGGGGGAGATCGGCTTGCCTTGAGGCCGCTGCGCCAGGAGGCGCAGCCACATGTACTGGGCGGTGTTGGTGTCCTGGTACTCGTCGACGAGGATGTATTTGAAGCGCTTGTGGTATTCCTTGAGCACGTCCGGATTGGCGCGGAAGATGCGGATCGGGTGGCACAGCAGGTCGCCGAAATCGCAGGCGTTCAGCGTCTTCAGCCGCTCCTGATAGGCCTTGTAGAGTTCGCGGCCCTTGCCGTTGGCGAAGGCGCGGGCGTCGCCCTCGGCGATGTCGGACGGGCCTTGCCCCTTGTTCTTCCAGCCGTCGATCATCTGGGCGAACTGCTTGGCCGGCCAGCGCTTGTCGTCCAGACCTTCGGCCTGGATCAGCTGCTTGATCAGCCGCACGACGTCGTCGGTGTCGAGGATGGTGAAGTCGGAGCGCAAACCGGCGAGTTCGGCATGTCTGCGAAGCAGCTTCACGCCAATCGAGTGGAAGGTGCCGAGCCATGGCATGCCCTCGACATTGCCTTCGCCGATCAGCACGCCAATGCGGATCTTCATCTCGCGCGCGGCTTTGTTGGTGAAGGTCACCGCGAGGATCTGCGACGGGAACGCCTTGCCGGTGGCGAGGATGTGAGCGATGCGGGTGGTGAGCACGCGGGTCTTGCCGGTGCCGGCTCCGGCCAGCACTAGAACCGGGCCTTCGGTGGTTTCCACCGCTAGCCGCTGCTCCGGGTTGAGGCCCTTCAGGTAGTCGGGTGCGTTGTTGTGTCCGCTGCGGGCAGCCATGGCGCGCGCGGCGATGCCCGACGGGGCCGGGGGCCGCGCGTTGGGTTCGTCGAAAAAGGGCATGTCTTCGGAAAAGCCGGACATTGCCCCGAATGTAGTGATTCGGTGGGGAAAGACCAGAACTGTCTACGTTTTGTTCCGCTAAAGTGCCCGATTGCTGCCCACGCTCCCAGTGCGGTCGATGTTATCCCAATTGCGATGGACCATTACCGCCTGCGCTTGAGGCCCATGCTTGACAGGCGGGACCGTCGGGAGAAAGTTGTGCTTCGGGCAGCGACGCAATGCCGGGTTGCCATGGCAGCGCCGCGAAGCGCAACAGTCGAAGGAGTATCATCTTGGCTGTCACCATCACCTCCCTCATTCTTTTCCTCATCGGCCTGGCACTCGGCGGCGGCGGCATCCGCCTGGCGATGCTGGGCGGCAGCTGGTACTATGTCGTTGCCGGCCTTGCCTTCCTGATCGCCGCCTGGCTGCTTTACCGGCGCAGGTCGACTGCTTTGTGGCTCTACGCGGTGATCGTGCTCGGCACGTTGGCCTGGGCGGTCTGGGAAACCGGCTTCGACTGGTGGGAACTCGGGCCTCGCGGCGGCATCATCGTGCTTCTCGCTTTTTGGCTGCTGACGCCGTGGGCGAGGCGGGGTCTCGTCGGCCCTGACGGGCGCGCGCCGCTGATCCTTGCCGTGCTGGCATCATTGGCCGTCGCCGGTTATTCGATGACTTCGGATCCGAAGGATATTGCCGGCGAACTCGGCACCGACAAGGTGGTCGCCAACGCCAATCTCGGCAATGATGTGCCGGCCGGCGAATGGCACTATTACGGCCGCACGCAGTTCGGCCAGCGCTATTCGCCGCTCGACCAGATCACACCGGACAATGTCGCCAAGCTGCAGCCTGCCTGGACCTACCAGACCGGCGATGTGAAGGGTCCCGACGATGTCGGCGAGACCACCTATCAGGTGACGCCGCTGAAGATCGGCGACACACTCTACATCTGCACGCCGCATAATTTCGCCATCGCCATCGATGCCGCGAGCGGAAAGGAGAAATGGCGCTTCGATCCCAAGGTCAAGCTCGACAAGGACCGCCAGCACCAGACCTGCCGCGGCGTGGCCTATTACGCCGATGCCGCCGGCGCCGCCGGGCAGCCCTGTGCGACCCGCGTCTATCTGCCGACCTCGGATGCGCGGCTGATCGCGCTCGATGCCGCCAACGGGCAGATCTGCCCGGCTTTCGCCGAGGGCGGCACGCTGAACCTTCTGACCAACATGCCCTATCCGAAGTCGGGCTATTATTACTCGACCTCGGCCCCGCTGATCTCAGGCGGCAAGATCATCGTCGGCGGCGCGGTCAACGACAATTATTCGACGCAGGAGCCATCCGGCGTCATCCGCGCCTACG
>NZ_RZTF01000335.1:0-2441 GCF_004023175.1 Mesorhizobium sp. M7A.F.Ca.MR.362.00.0.0 | reverse complement strand
GCTGCCACCGGCGCGCTGGTGTGGAACTGGGATTCCGGCAAGCCGGACCAGACGACGCCGCTGCCGGCCGGCCAGACCTATACCGCCAACTCGCCCAACATGTGGTCGACGCCGAGCGCCGACGAGAAGCTCGGCCTGCTCTACGTGCCGCTCGGCAACCAGACGCCGGACCAGCTCGGCGCCGGGCGCAGCGCCAATGTCGAGAAGTTCTCGTCGTCGATCACCGCGCTCGACCTCAACACCGGGCAGGTGCGCTGGGTGCGGCAGACCGTGCACCACGATCTCTGGGACATGGACGTGCCGGCGCAGCCGAGCCTGATCGACATCACCAAACCCGACGGCACGGTGGTGCCGGCGCTGGTCGGGCCGACCAAGCAGGGCGACCTCTATGTGCTCGACCGCCGCACCGGCGAGCCGGTCATTGCGGTCAACGAAGTGCCGGCGCCCGGCGGCGCGATCGAAGGTGACCACACATCGCCAACGCAGCCGGTCTCCGACCTTACCTTCATGCCGAAGCCGCTCACCGGCGCCGACATGTGGGGCCTAACCATGTTCGACCAGTTGGCCTGCCGGATCGAATTCCAGGGCCTGCGCTATGAGGGTCGCTATACGCCGCCTTCCGTCCAGGGCTCGCTGATCTACCCCGGCAACTTCGGCACCTTCAACTGGGGTGGCGTCGCCGTCGACCCGGTCCGGCAGGTGCTGTTCGGCATGCCGACCTATCTGGCGTTCAAGTCGGAGCTCATTCCGCGCGATCAGGTGCCGCCACCGGACGAAGGGCGCGGCAGCGAGCAGGGGCTGAACCGCAACGAGGGCGCGCCCTATGCGGTGGTGATGGGACCGTTCCTGTCGCCGCTCGGCATTCCTTGCCAGGCGCCACCCTGGGGCTATGTCGCCGGCGCCGATCTCAGGACCGGCAAGATCGCCTACAAGCACCGCAACGGCACCGTCTACGATATGACGCCGCTGCCGCTGCCGCTGAAAGTCGGGGTGCCGGGCATCGGCGGACCGATGATCACCGCTGGCGGCGTCGCCTTCCTGGGGGCCGCGGTCGACGACTATCTGCGCGCCTACGACCTGACATCGGGCAAGCAGCTGTGGCAGGCGCGGCTGCCGGCCGGCGGGCAATCGACGCCGATGACCTATACGGTGGCCGACGGCCGCCAGTTCGTGGTCATCGTCGCCGGCGGCCACGGTTCGGTCGGCACCAAGCCCGGGGACTATGTGATCACCTACGCGCTGCCGAAGTAGGGGCGCAGGGGGGGCGCGATCTCTCAGAGGTCGCACCGCCCCTCATCTGTGCCGGTATCTTTTCCCCGTATAGTGACGGGGAAAAGTGCCCGACTGGGCGATGAGGGGCGGCAAATCTTCCGATCGGCCCGATTGTCGATCAGCCAATCCCCAGATGGCCCTTCAGGCTGGGCACCGAGCCGAGCACCTTGTTGGTCAGGTCGGGGCCGGCGGCGGCTTCGGCCTGCTGGATCAGCGTCGCGCCGGCCTTCTGGATCTGCGCCATGTCGAGCCCGGATGCCTTGAGCGCGGCGATGCCGTTGATCAGCGCGCCGGCCTTCTCGCCGAGAACGCCGCCAAGCGCGCCCTGCAACGACGAGAGAAAACCGCCACCGCCGGCCGGAGCGGCGGCCATGACGTCATATTGATGGGCGAGGTCGTCGGCGCCGGGGATTTTGGCGAAGAAAGCCGAGGCGCTTGTGCCTTCCGCCTCGTGTTCGAGCACCGAGAAGATGGTGCCGACGACTTTCTCCGTCGTCGCCTGGTCGAGGTCCGCCTTCTGCGAAACGGTGTTGACGATGTCCTGGACGTTCATGGCGTCACTCAGCCCTGGGTTTTCGTGTTGCGGTTCCGCTCAGTGCGGACCCTGATCAACGATCGTCTGCCTGCGTTCAGAACCATCGAGCACAGGGCCAAAGCGGCACTCGCCGCAAGGACGAGCGCGCTGGCGAGGATCGGGGAAGGCATGGTCATGGTCATCGCTTCCTTCTGGGTCTGACGTGTGGGCACACGGCCAAGATACTGGTCGATAGCTACCTTCCCTCACGATTGTGGCAGCGCCAGCAGGATTTATCGCCAATGACCAAAAAGTGATGACATGGCCGCGCATGGCGCCAGCTTTACTGCTCGGGCGCGGCCGGCGCCCTACGCCCTGAGGCAATCGGCGGCCGCGATGAGTGCTCGACTGGATCATGCCGGCTTGGTCCCTATGTAGCTGGGAACTAAAGCCCGAAGCAGAGGACCCCATCCATGACGAAACCCGACGCCAAGCCCGCCATCACCCAGGCGATGATCGACGCCTATGACGAATATACGCATCTGACGCTCGATCGCCGCCGGTTCATGGAGCAGTTGACCCGGCTTGCCGGATCGGGTGCGGCGGCCGCCGCGATCGCGCCGCTTCTGGCGGCAAATTCGGCGCAAGCGGCTGT
>NZ_RZTF01000334.1:668-7085 GCF_004023175.1 Mesorhizobium sp. M7A.F.Ca.MR.362.00.0.0 | reverse complement strand
GTTTTGGGGCTGATCGCCGTTCACGGCGTCGCCGACCTCGACGCGTTCGAACACCATGCACTTGCCGACACCCGCGTCGCCCGTTTCCGCGCGAAGGTGCGGATGGAACTCGACGCCGAGGTCGACACCCTCTATCCCAAGCAGTGGGTCGGCAAGGTGAGCGTCACGACCGTTGACGGCCGCAAATTCAATGCCCGCGTCGACGAGCCCAAGGGAGATCCCGGCAACACCCTTTCGAAACAGGAACTGGAAGCCAAGGCTGTACGCCTCGCCGAATTCCGAGGCGGGGCCACCGCTGACGAGATGCGTCGCTGCATAGCCCGCATCTGGAGGCTCGGTCAGCCCGGGAGCACGGCGCACATATTTGCTGAGAGTTAGCCCGCTATCGCGCCGAAGGACTGCACCCGCCCGAAACGGATGGAACGAGCGCATTGCAGGCAGTTCGATTCCTTTCGCGCCGCCCCGTGTTGTAAACCAGTTTGATCGGCAGTCCTCGGGAGCCCACCATAAATCAATGAATTCAATGAGATCGGCGGATTCGTCAACCTGATTTGGCTAGCCGAGGCAAATAAAACACGATACCTTATTGATAAATAAGATAATGGTGGTGCTGGCAGTCACTAGCGAACCAGTCTCTGTCTGATTTTCCCTGTTAGGCGCCGAACACAGCGAATTCTCGGCGATTCTTGACGCCCGAGCCAAATTCGACCTTAAATCCCGGAGCGGTTTCAATCTCTTGGGAGGAAATTCCCTATTCGGCCTAACAGGGAAACGAAAGCGCCCTAACAGGGAAGCGACTCGGATCTCGAGGGTTGTAAATGCGCCCTTGCTTGACTTTGAGCTGCGTTGCGACTGGGTTGCGTCATACCCGCCAAATCGCACAAAACCCAGATGCAGCACACTTTCACCCGCCAAGGATTGTATGACCTCGTTTGGTCGACGCCCATTGTCACGCTCTCTGAGCGGTTTTACGCCTTGGGAATGGCCCACGTAGACATCCTGGCGTCAGATGAGATCAGGACCAAAGGCTGACGTGGCTGGGTACGGGAGACTTTGGACTTCCGTTGGCATGTGGTCTGTCGGCTAAAGATTTTGGCAAGTCATCACGAAAAAGCAGATAAGAGCCAATTCCGAATTTCAAGCGGCCCAACCAGGCGATGATATCCAGCGGCTGAGGCGTCGATTGCATTCGGCCGCTCGACCGATGGTGACCGGCTCCCCGTCGGCTCATATGATCGATATGGAACACCATCATGCGAGGCGGCAAGCATTTTTTCCGGCGGCAGCTAGGGCCGTGCGGCAAGAATGCCCCGCGTTACTCCGCCGCGATCCGTTGAACAAAATCCAGAAAAGCGCGCACTTTTGCAGGCGGCATGTGGCGTGACGGATGATAGGCGTAAAGCGGAAACTGCTCGTCTGACCATTCCGCCAGGATCGTCGCGAGCGCCCCGCTCTCAAGCCACTCGTCGAGGCCGATGGCAAGGCTCTGGAATATGCCTTGCCCCGCGAGACCGGCCGCGACGGCGGCGGAGGGATCGTCCAAGACCAACCGCCCCGACGCCTTGATCTCGATGGCCCCGTTATCCCCCCGGAATTCCCAGGTGAACGGCCGCCCGGTCTGCGGGTCGCGGAATAGGATGCAATCGTGGTGCATCAGGTCGTGGGGCGTGGCTGGAATGCCGTGACGGTCGAGATAGCTTGGGGCGGCACAGGTCAGCACCGGGACGTCCAGCAGTTTGCGCGCGATCAGCGAGGATTCGTCCGGCGGACCGAAGCGCACGGCGACATCCGCGCCGCTCATCAACTCTTCGCGATAGTTGCTGGTGGTCAGATCGAGCGACAGTGCGGGGTAGCGTGCCAGGAATTCACCGATCCTCGGCGCCAGCACCATTCGCGCGAACCAGGGATCGATCGATACCCTGAGCCGCCCGCCCACGAATGCCGCCGAACCGGCGGCTTCGGAGGCCGCCTCCTCCAGTCCGGCCAGCAGCGGCATTATCCGGGCATGGAAGCGCGCGCCCTCCTCCGTCAGCGTGACCTCGCGCGGATTGCGGTCGAACAACCTGACACCGACACGTTGTTCGAGCCTCGCCACCGCACGGCTGACCCCCGATGGCGTGAGACCGAGAACATCCGCGGCCCGCACGAAATTGCCCGCTTCCATCACCGCCCCGAAAACGCCGACCCCGGTCAGCAGCCGCGTGTCGAAACTCATGCCCTAACTCCGTTGCAAGGTCGATGATCGTTAATAGCCCATCATGATGATTTTGAGTCATCTTATCTTTGATTTTATTGCGCGTGAATCATCGCGTCGCTTCCCATAGATGATTTTTGAGCGCCCGGACGGCGCCGGCGGCACACCGGACCGCGGAAGTCTCCGACCTTGCGAGAAGGAATTCATCCATGAATGCGATCTCACGCAGAAGCCTGTTGGCGCGTGGCGGCCTTTTGCTGGCGGCGGGCGCCGCCGCGGTGAACACGCCGGTTCACGCACTGGCGGCCAACCGGCAAGCGCGGTCCGGCAACTTCAAGTCCATCAACATGGCCATGGAACAGGCGGTGCGCGACGGGATCGTCGCCGGCGTCGTTGCCACCGCGGCAGGACCAGACAGCATGATCTACGAAGGAACCTTCGGAAAGGCCAGTACGGCCACCGGAGCAACGATGCGCGCCGATACGGTATTTTGGCTGTTGTCCATGACGAAGGCCTTCACCGCCACGGCCTGCATGCAGCTAATCGAGCAGGGCAGGATCAATCCCGAGGACGATGCGGCGAAATATCTGCCGGAACTCGCCAATCCGATGGTGCTGGAGGGCTTCGACGGCCACGGCCAGCCGCGCCTGCGTCCGGCCAAGCGGGCCATCAAGGTGCGTCACCTGCTCACACACACCTCCGGCTATACCTATTCGATCTGGAGCGATGCACTAACCCGCTACGAGAACGTCACCGGCATGCCGGACATCGCCACGTGCAAGAACGGCGCCTTCCTGGCACCGCTCGAATTCGACCCCGGCGAACGCTGGCAATACGGCATCAGCATGGACTGGGTCGGAAAGCTGGTTGAGGCGGTCAGCGACCAGTCACTGGAAGTCTTTTTCCGCGAGAACATCTTCGCCCCGCTCGGCATGACCGATTCAGGCTTCCTGATCGGAAGCAAGCAGAAGGCCAGGGTCGCCACCTTCCATAACCGTCGCGAAGACGGCGGCCTGACGCCCGCGCCCTTCGAAATGCCGCAGCGGCCGGAATTCTTCATGGGCGGCGGCGGCGGCTTCAGTACACCGCGCGACTACATGGCCTTCCTGCGGATGCTGCTGAACGGAGGCACTCATAAAGGCGTACGGGTGCTGAAGCCGGAAACGGTCGCGTCGATGATGCGCAACCAGATCGGCAACCTCGACGTCCATGCCATGAGGACTGCCCAGCCTGCCTATTCGCAGAGCTTCGACCAGTTTCCCGACGAGCCCCACAAGTGGGGATATTCGTTCGACATCAACACGCTGCCCGGTCCGAACGGTCGGTCGGCAGGCAGCATTTCCTGGGCCGGCCTGCTCAACTGCTATTTCTGGCTCGACCCGGTCAGGAAGGTGACCGGCGCCATCTTCACCCAGCTCCTGCCCTTCTACGACCAAAAGGTCGTGAAGCTCTACGGCACATTCGAGCGCGGCCTCTACGACGGCCTCGCCTGATCCATCCCGATTTCAACACAAGGAGACATATCATGTATGCGATTACAGGAATAACTGGCAAGGTCGGCGGCGCGCTGGCGAAAGCCCTGATCGAAGCCGGAGAACCGGTCCGTGCGGTGCTGCGCGATCCCGCCAAGGCGGAAATCTGGCGCAAGCGCGGGTGTGAAATCGCCTTCGCCGAGATGGGCGCCGCCGCCCAGCTTGCTGCCGCCTTCAATGGCGCCACTGGCGTTTTCATTCTGCCGCCGTCGGAATTCGACCCTGCGCCCGGCTATCCGGAAGCGGCCAAGCAGAATGAGGTGCTGACGACCGCTCTCCTTGCTGCGCGCCCGGAAAGGGTCGTCTGCCTCTCCACCATCGGCGCCGACGGGGAAGTGGACAATCTGTTGAGCCAACGGGCGATGCTGGAAGAAGCCCTCGGCGAGCTCGATTTTCCCGTCACCTTCCTGCGGCCCGGCTGGTTCATGGAAAATGCGGCCTGGGACGTCGCGCCGGCCCGCGACGAAGGCGTGCTGCACAGCTTCCTCCAGCCGGCTGACAAGACCTTCGCCATGGTGGCGACGCAGGATATCGGCCGGCTTGCCGCCGATCTGATCCGCGAGGGGTGGACCGGCAAGCGGGTTGTGGAACTTGAAGGCCCGTCGCGGGTCTCGCCCAACGATCTCGCCAATGCCTTCGCGTCGGCACTCGGGCATCCGGTGCGGGTGGAGATCGTCCCGCGGGAAAGCTGGGAGGGCCTGTTCCGTGCCCAGGGTACGCGTAACCCACAGCCGCGCATGCGCATGCTCGACGGCTTCAACGAAGGCTGGATCGACTTCAAAGATAACGGACAGAACAGCGTCAAAGGCAAGACACCTCTTGTGGAGGTGATCGCGGCGCTTGTCCGGCAAGCCGCCGCGACCGAGGCCGTTTGATTCCACCCTGAAAACACAGCAGACGGCACGGACATCCGCCGCCGCCCCCCTCGCAACCTGAAGGGAACTATGATGGAACGGCTGTGTAACGAGAATGCGGACACACGACCAACTGGTGCCCCCGAAATTGGCCGAAGCGACCCTTATCGGGGCTATGCTGGAAACAAAGGCTGCCGGCCTAGCTCCTGCGGCTCGGATCGCTATCGGCGCCGTAACCGGCCGGCCCGCTATGTAGCCTTCGGGCAGAGCGAGTTCGCCGCATCGCCCGACATGCCGATTTGGCCTCTCGGATTGAGAGCTAGGACCATCCTCCCTTTCCACCCTCTGCAATCTATGATCCGCTCCCGCCCACAGGAGGATCGCATGGCATTACCTGTTATCGGGGCTGGGTTCGGCCGCACCGGCACGCACACTCTGAACTTGGCGCTTGAAATGCTCGGTTCACATGGAGGACGTCAACTCTAACCCCGAGCACCGCGACCTGATCCGCGCCGCCGGGCGCCGCGAGCCGGTGGATTGGGACGTCGTCTATGTCGGCTACAAGTCGGCAGTCGACTGGCCGACGGCCTATTTCTGGCGCGAACTCGCCGAGTATTTCCCCGACGCCAAGCTCATCCTCACCGTTCGCAACTCCGAGGACTGGTATAGGAGCGCACGCGCCACGATCTTCAACGCCATGGGCGAGACCGACCCGCAAAGTTTTGGCCGGGCCGTCATAGAGACGAAAATTTTCGGCGGTCGCGCCTGCTGCTCTATCCAATGGCCGAAGGCTGGCCGAACCTGCGCGCCTTTCTCAGCGTGCCGATCCGGACCGAACCCTTCCCCCACAGCAGCACCACGACCGAATTCCGAAGCCGCTTCGCCAAATAAGCCCCGCACCGAGTTCGAAGCCGCAGCCCGGGTAACGCGCGTAGCAGCCTGTCCACGCCCGCTCCGATGCTTGTAACCAGTAGAAGGGGGTGTACCAGCAAGGGGAGGGTGGCCGCTGTTGGGCGCGAAGGTGCCATTGCGGCTAGCCGCTTGGATGTCCGCTTCTGGACGGCGGCCATTATAAGTTCGATGGCCGACTTCAGGCGCGTTGCGGACGACAGTTCTGGGGCCGGTTTACGGACAGCCAGCCTTTGGACGATCAGCGCGCGAAAGCTGCCTTCATCGGCTGGTTCCCAGCTTTGGACATCGGGTAGTACGTGGCCTAGTCAGTCAGAGAGCGGCCGTCCTGCACCGACGCTGGGGCGGCCGTCTTCCGTAACGGACGTTCAGCCCGCAGGCCGCGAGTGGGCCGGTCACGGCGCTGTCCAGACGGGGCGCGCCTATCGACGCAGGCGCTTCCTTGCACGTTCAAGGATTTCCTCCGATAGTGGCGTCCCCGACGCGATTCGGGCCAAGGTCATTGCGCCGATCATGGTGGCGTAGTCCACCATGGCTTCGCCGCGGGCCTCCCCAGAAAATCGATCTTCGGCCAGCGCGTCGATCATCTCTTCGACGACAGCCACCGCCGCCGCCCGCGTCTTACCTGAGGACCGGGCAGCTTCGCTCCCCAACGCCGCCATTGGACAGGTAGGCGTACCCGCATCGCGATGCTCAGGGGACAGGTAGCGGTCCAACGCAGCGTTCCGCCCCTTTTCTGCCCGGACCTTGCCGAGCATGTCCGCAGATGCGTTGCCCGCAGCGACGAGCGCCTCGGCTATTAGCTGCTCCCTGTTGCGAAAATGCTTGTAGAAGCCGCCGTGGGTGAGGCCGGCAGCAGCCATAACGTCCGAAAGACTAGCCTCGGCGATGCCCGTGCGCCGGATGTAGTCAGCGGCCGCCGCAACGA
>NZ_RZTF01000334.1:0-658 GCF_004023175.1 Mesorhizobium sp. M7A.F.Ca.MR.362.00.0.0 | reverse complement strand
CCGCAACGATGGCGCGCCGGGTTTCAGCGGCTTCCTTGTTTGACTTCCTCAACGACGCTTCCTCGCTACCACTCACGAACGAGCCTTGACAGGTTAGATGTTATATGACATCCAAATAGATGTCATGCAACATCTAACTGATTACTAATGAGAGGAGAGGCCTCATGCTGAACCAGCAGACCAGAGCCATCGATGCCAATGTGCCAGAAGCGGTAGAACTCACACGGCTGGGCGTGTCGGGCGCGGCGGAAGCCATTCGCCGGGGCGAGATCAGCGCCGAAAACTATGTTTCTGCCCTTCTCGCCAAGGCGCGGCGGAAAGAGGGCCTGAGAGCTTTCATCACCCTGGACGAGCCTGGCGCCCTCTCCGCAGCCCGCGAAGCCGACAAGGCCCGCGCCAAGGGCGTGAACGCGCCGCTGCTCGGTGTTCCCCTCGGCATCAAGGACAGCTATCTCACGGCCGGCTTGCGCACGACGCTGGGAGTCGGTTCGCTCAGAGACTTCCAGCCAACTGAGGACGCGGACGCCATTGCGACGCTCAAGGCGGCGGGCGCGATCGTGCTTGGGAAGACCAACCTGGTCGAACTTTCCTATGGTTTGACAGGCGACAACGGCCCTTATGGCCAGGTCGGAAACCCGCATGCGCCCGACCATGTAAC
>NZ_RZTF01000333.1:4294-7096 GCF_004023175.1 Mesorhizobium sp. M7A.F.Ca.MR.362.00.0.0 | reverse complement strand
TCCTAGGGTCTGCGCCGCGTCGCTTCGCTCCTTGCTCCGCCCTAGGATGACGAAGGTGTGGGGCTACTCGGCCGCTTCTTCGAACTTCTCCATATCATCGTCCGACAGGCCGAATGGTGACCGATCTCGTGGATGTCGCCCAGCGTCTCTTCGTTCTCGGACCAGTAGTCAAGGATATCGACGGTCAGGAATGAGGGCCGAATACAGCGCTTGGTCGATCAGTAACCAGCTACGCCAGATTTTCCCAGGCGGCTCTGATTTCGTTGAACCGTGCGTCTGCGCGGCCCTCGACGTCATCGCAGCCGAAATAGAGGATCGATAGCGCTGCAAGGAGACCGGGATAGCCGGAGACGGAATCCATTCTCGTAAGGATTTCAGGAACCGGCAACCGCTTGCGTTCAATCATGGAGATCGCGCATTCCGCTGTCATAGGTGCCATCGGGTGGTCGAATTCGGATAGCCAGAAATCGACCAGGGCAACGAGAGTGGCCGGTTCGATGGCAGCACTTGCGGGCAGATGGCAAAGCTCACTAAGTGCGAGGAAAGCGGCATTCGGCGAAATCCCGATGGCGGTTGCGATCAGTTCCCGGCTTTGTGAAATGTCGTGGTACGGCCAATTGCAATCGATCAGGTCGGCAAATTCTGCTTCCGTCATCTGAGTGCTACTCGGCCGCCTCTTCGATCTTCTCCATATCATCGTCCGACAGGCCGAAATGGTGGCCGATCTCGTGGATCAGCACGTGGGTGACGATGTCGCCCAGCGTCTCTTCGTTCTCGGACCAGTAATCGAGGATGGCGCGGCGGTAGAGCGTGATGCGGTTCGGGCCTTCGCCGGTCTGCGGGTTCCAGCGCTCGGCGATGCCGCGTCCCTCGAACAGGCCGAGCAGGTCGAAGGGCGTTTCCAGCGACAGGTCGTCCATGATCTCGTCGGTCGGGAACTCGGCGATCTGGATAACGATCTCGCCGGTCAGCTTGCGAAAATCCTCCGGCAGATGCGCGTACGCCTCCAGCGCCAGGAACTCCATTTCGTCCATCGAGGGCGAGAGTTCGTCGTGCCAGGTGCGGGTCTTGTAGATGCGGGCCATGCTTTGTCCTTTGATCCCGGCATATAGGCTTTCGCACCGGAATCGGCAAATGAACGGGCCGATGCGCCTGCGCCATCCCTGCCGAGAGGAATAAATTCCCCATGACTCTGCTTGACTCCTGGGTCCCCCTCTGGAATCTATAGGGAACATAACAGGAACAATTGTGAGTGGAAGCTGACCGTCATGGCGATGACCGCCGTGGCGCGGGAGACTGTTTTTGCCCTGCGCCGCCAGATCGCGAAAATCGAGGGAACGCTGCCCGAGCGCTTGGCCGCGCCGGCCGCCGCGCCCCTTCACGCCGACGCCAACACCGATCTCACAATCGTCCGGCGTGGCATTGCCGCGGCGTTGCCGGATGCGTTTCTGCCTATCGGTGTCGAGCGCCTCGACGCCGCCCTGAGCGGCGGCCTGCCGAAGGCCGCCCTGAGTGAAATCCATGGCACGCAAACCCGCGATGCCGGGGCCGTCGCCGGCTTCGCTTTGTCGCTCACCAGTCTGATCCTCAAGCAAACGCCGGGGCTGCCGGTGCTGTGGATCGGCACATCGGAGATTTTCCGCGAGGCCGGCTTTCCCTATGCAAGGGGGCTTCACGCTTCGTTCGGCATCGAGCCGGAGCAATTGCTGTTTTCCGAGGCGCCAAGGCTTGTCGATGCGCTGTGGGTCGCCGAGGAGGCGGCCCGGATGACAGCGCTCGCCGCGGTCATCCTGGAAATCCGCGGCAATCCGCAGCGGCTGGACCTGACCGCGACACGCCGGCTGCATGCAAGGGCGCAAGCGGCCGGCCGGCCGGTGTTCCTGCTGCGGCAGGCGGCCGAACCCGAACCGACGGCCGCCCCTGTCCGCCTCATCGTCGCCTCGGCGCCGGCGGTGCCGCGCGACACCATCGCCGGGCCGCTGGCCGGCTCGATCGGCCGCCCGGCCTTCGCCCTCACCATCGGCAAGAGCCGCACAGCCCTGCCTGGACAATTCACACTGGAGTGGAACCCCGATGAACGCGCATTCGACGAAAGATGGGGCGACGAAAAAAGGAGCGAGGGAAGAGACCGGACAAAGAATCCTGTCCCTGTGGTTTCCCTATCTGGCGGCGGAAAGGATCCTGCGCCAGCGTCTGGGGCGGTCCTGGCGTTCCCGGCCGTCGGATCACCTCTCTCACCCGCCGCTCGTGATCAGCCATCGCGACCGCAACGCGCAGCGCATCTCGGCCCTCGACGAGCGGGCTGAGGCGCTGCACCTGAAGCGCGACATGGGCATCGCCGATGCGCGCGCCATGCATCCGTCGATCGACATCGTCGAGGCGGATCCGGAAGCCGACCGCCGACTGCTCGAAGGCCTTGCCGACTGGTGCGACCGCTACACCCCGCTGGTGGCGCTGGACGGGACAGACGGCCTGTTTCTCGACGTCACCGGCTGCACCCATCTGTTCGGCGGCGAGCGCGCCATGCTGGACGACATCCTGTCGCGCTTCTTCCATCAGGGTTTCGATGTCCGCGCCGGGCTTGCCGCGACACCGGGTGCGGCCTGGGCGGCGGCACGCTTTTGCGGCGACCGCATCATTGTGTCAGGCGAGGAGGAAGCGCTGCTGGCACCCCTGCCCCTGGCCGCGCTGCGCATCGAGCCGGCGACCCGCACCAGCCTGGAAAGCGTCGGCCTGCGCACGGCGGGCGCCGTCATGGCGGCACCGCGCGCGCCGCTCGCCCGCCGTTTTGGCGCCTTGCTG
>NZ_RZTF01000333.1:0-4284 GCF_004023175.1 Mesorhizobium sp. M7A.F.Ca.MR.362.00.0.0 | reverse complement strand
TTGCTGCTCCTGCGCCTCGACCAGGCGCTTGGCCGTCTCGACGAAGCGGTGTCGCCGCGCCTTCCCGTCGCGCCGCTTTCGGTCGAACGCCACCTCGCCGAACCCGTCACCCTGACCGAGGACATCGAACGGCTGGTGGGCATGCTGGCGGCGACCTTGAAAACCGATCTCGAACGCCGCGGCGAGGGTGCCAGGACACTGGCGCTGCTGCTCTTTCGCGTCGACGGCGCCGTCAGCCGCATCGCCATCGGCACCTCGCGGCCGATGCGCGAACCCATGCTGATCCAGAAACTGTTCCATGAGAGGCTGGCCGCGCTCGAGCAGGATATCGATGCCGGCTATGGTTTCGATCTGGTGCGGCTCTCGGTGTTGGCGGCAGCCACCTTCGACATGCAGCAGGCTGATCTGACTGGTGAAACGATCGACGATGGCGCCGATATCGCGCTGTTCGCCGACCGCATCCGCGCCCGGCTCGGCGAGGGCGCGGTTCTCCGGCCGGTCGCGGTCGAGAGCCATCTGCCGGAGCGTGCTGTCGCCACGATCCCCTTCACCGAAGCGCCGCGCCGGACCACGCCGCCGAAAAAGCCCGGCAGGCTGCAGGCGCCACAAACCATTTTTCCGCCGGAACGGCCAATCCGGCTGTTCCGCTCGCCCGAACCCATCGATGTGCCGGCCACTGAAATGCCGGAAGGACCACCGCTGCACTTCCGCTGGCGGCGCGCGCTCTACCGGGTCACGCGCGCCGAAGGGCCGGAACGCATCGCCGCCGAATGGTGGCGGGAAGCGCCAAGCGACGAGGCGGCATCGACGCGCGACTATTTCCGCATCGAGGATGCCGATGGCCGCCGCTATTGGCTCTACCGGCAAGGTCTTTACGGCAACACGCAGGTACCGCCGCGCTGGTTCATGCATGGTGTCTTCGCATGAACGCGCTGACCGTCATCCCCTATGCCGAGTTCGGCATCCAGTCGAATTTCTCCTTCCTGCGCGGCGCCTCCAAGCCGGAGGAGATGGTGGTCGCGGCCAAGCTCCTGGGTTTCTCGGCGATCGGGCTTGCCGACCGCAACACGGTGGCCGGCGTGGTGCGCGCCTGGCAGCAGGCCAAGGTCGAAAAACTCTCCTATCACCCCGGCTGCCGGCTGGTTTTCGGCGACGGCACGCCGGACATCCTCGCCTATCCCCAGGACCGCAAGGGCTGGGGACATCTGTGCCGCATGCTTACCCAAGCCAATCTGCGCGACGAGAACGAAAAAGGCGCCACCCTTCTCCAGCGCGGCGACCTCCTCGAATGGGGTGACCTGATGTCGCTGGCGGTCCTGCCCGGTCTGTCGGCGGGCGCGGAAGATAGTCTTCCCCTGCTTGGAGACCTCAAAGGCCGCTTCGGCAGGAACCTGCGGCTTGGCGTTTCGCCCGACTACGCCGGCAATGACCGTTTCCGCATCGAGCAGGCCGCGGCGCTTGCCGAGAGCGTCGGTATTCCGCTGATGGCGACCAACGACGTTCTCTACCACACGGCCGAACGGCGCCCGCTGCAGGACGTGCTGACCGCGATCCGCCTCAACACGCCCGTCGCCGAGGTCGGGCTGCAACTCAGCGCCAATGCCGAGCGTCATCTGAAGCCGCCAATGGAGATGGCCCGCCTGTTCCGCAGGCATCCGCAAGCGCTGGCCGAGACGCTGCGGTTTGCGGAAGAACTGACCTTTTCGTTGAGCGACCTTCAGTACAATTATCCGGACGAGCCGACGGAATCGGGTCTTGGCCCACAGGCTGAACTGGAGCGGCTGGCGCGGGAGGGAGCGGCCAACCGCTATCCGGCGGGTGTGCCGGATTCGGTGACCAGGCGCATCGACGAAGAGCTCGCTTTGATCGAACGCCTCAACTATGCCCGCTATTTCCTGACTGTCTACGACATCGTCAAGTTCGCGCGCAGCAAGGATATTCTCTGCCAGGGACGTGGATCGGCCGCCAATTCGGTCGTCTGCTTCTGCATCGGCATCACCGAAGTAGGACCGGAAAAAATCGATTCGCTCTTCGAGCGCTTCATTTCCGAGGAGAGAAACGAGCCGCCGGATATCGACGTCGATTTCGAGCACGAAAAGCGCGAAACCGTAATCCAGTACATCTACGAGAAATACAGCGGCAAGCGCACGGCACTTGCGGCCGCCGTCATCAGCTATCGCGGCCGTTCGGCGCTGCGCGAAGTGTCGAAGGCGATGGGCCTGTCCGAGGATGTCAGGGCCTCGCTTTCCGGCTCGATCTGGGGTTGGTCGACATCGGAGCTTGGCGAGAAGGAAGCCCGCGCCGGCGGCCTCGACCGCACCGATCCGGTGTCGAGGCACGTGATGGAGCGTGCCAATGAGATCATGGGCTTCCCCCGCCATCTGTCGCAGCATGTCGGCGGCTTCGTCATCACCAGGGACCGGCTCGACGAGATCGTGCCCATCGTCAAGACGGCGATGGACGAGCGCAAGATGGTCGAATGGGACAAGGACGATCTCGACGCGGTGAAGATCCTGAAAGTCGACGTGCTGGCGCTCGGCATGCTGACCTGCCTCCAGCGCGCCTTCACCTTGCTTACTGACCACTATCCAAAGGCGCGAGACAAATACGGCCGACCTTATGTGCTGGCCACCCTGCCGGCAGAAGACGCCCGGGTCTACGATATGATCTGCCGTGCCGACACATTGGGCGTCTTTCAGATTGAATCGCGTGCCCAGATGTCGATGCTGCCGCGCCTTGAGCCGAAAACCTTTTATGACCTCGTCATCGAGGTGGCGATCGTGCGGCCGGGCCCGATCCAGGGCGATATGGTCCATCCCTATCTGCGCCGCAGGCAAGGCAAGGAAAAACCCGAGTATCAAAAACCGGAGCTGGAGGCGATCCTCAGCAAGACACTGGGCGTTCCGCTGTTCCAGGAGCAGGCGATGAATATCGCCATCGTCGCCGGCGGTTTCAAACCGGGCGAGGCCGATGAACTGCGCCGCGCCATGGCCACCTTCAAGCGCACCGGCACCATCGGCAATTACCGCGACCGTATGATCAATGGCATGGTCGGCAAGGGCTACACGAAGGACTTCGCCGAGCGCTGTTTCAAGCAGATCGAGGGCTTTGGCGAATACGGCTTTCCCGAAAGCCATGCTGCTTCCTTCGCCCTGCTCGTCTATGCCTCCTGCTGGTTCAAGACCTTCTATCCCGACGTGTTCTGCGCCGCGATCCTGAATTCGCAGCCGATGGGGTTTTACCAGCCGGCCCAGCTCGTGCGCGACGCAAGCGACCATGGCGTCGACATTCGCGATGTCGACGTCAATTTTTCGGTGTGGGATTGCACGCTGGAGAAAGCACCTTTCGATCCGGCCCGTATCCTCCCGCGCCATGCCGACATGCGCGGCGTCATCGAGACGAAGCATGCCGTCCGGCTCGGCTTCCGCCAGATCAAGGGCCTGTCGAAGGAGCGCATGGCGGCTTTCGTCGAACAGCGCGGCTCAGGCTACGTATCCGTCCGGGATGTCTGGCTGCGCTCCGGCCTCGATGTCGGCGAGATCGAGCGGTTGGCGCAGGCCGACGCCTTCCGTTCGCTCGGCCTTGATCGTCGCGAAGCCTTGTGGGCGGTGCGCGCACTCGACGGCAAGAGCGCCGCCGAAAGGCTGCCGCTGTTCGACCAGCCGGCGCTTCGCCTGCGCGAGCTGGAGCCCGAGACGAAGCTGCCGAAAATGCCGCTAGGCGAGCATGTCATCCATGATTACCGCGCGCTCGGCCTGTCGCTGAAGGCGCATCCGGTCGCCTTCCTGCGCGAGCGGCTCGACCGCGCCGGCGTCATCCCCAATGCGAATCTTCCTTCCGTGCGTGACGGCAGGCGCGTCTCCGTCGCCGGCCTCGTGCTGGTGCGGCAGCGCCCCGGCAAGGGCAATGCGATCTTCCTGACACTGGAGGACGACAAGGCGGTGGCCAACGTCATCTTCTGGCAAAGAACCTTCGACCGTTACCGGCCGATCGTCATGGGCGCCCGGTTCGTCAAGGTCACCGGAAAATTGCAGTCGGAATCGGGCGTGGTCCACATCGTCGCCGAGAGGATCGAGGATCTGACGCCTTGGTTGACCGTGCTTCTGGAGAAGGTCAGCGGGGCCGCGCCAGCGGTTCCTCCGGGAGACCTCGCCAAGGACGGTTCGGGTCGCTCCAGCCCCGCCAAACAAAGCGCACCGATCCGGCAGGATCTCGCAACGCTGTCGGAAGAAGCGGAAAGGGTCATGCCCAAGGGGCGCAATTTTCAGTAGGCAAGGCCATGCC
>NZ_RZTF01000332.1:0-7113 GCF_004023175.1 Mesorhizobium sp. M7A.F.Ca.MR.362.00.0.0 | reverse complement strand
CTCGGACAACTGCCCGGACTGATCGAAAGCATCATCGATCCGTGATCGCCGGGCCTTACCTGGTTTGCTCAATTCCGGACGGAAAACCACCTGCGTACTTTTCCCGCAATTGCCTTAGCGGCCGATCAGGCGATCGATCACCGGTTGCAACCGTTCGGGCGTGATCGGCTTGGCGACCACCACGTCGATGATACCAGACAGGCCCAGACTTTCCGTCGTGCCGTTCTTGGTTGACAGCAGGATTACCGGTGGCAGCGATTTGCCCGTGGCGCGGCGCAACGCGTCGATGCTGGACATCAGATTGTCGCAGTCCTTGTTGTCGGCGCCGCCGTCGAGGACAACCACACCGGGAATGAGCGACCGCAAGATCCTTGCCGCCGTGTCGGGAGATTCGGAAATCGGCTTGAGCCCGGATCGCTCGACGATCTTTGAAATCACCACGCGACTGATTGGCGATTTCCCGACGACAAGCACCTGCGACGGATCGCGGATCGCCTCGGTGGTTGAGTCGCGGGTCACCGGATTCGGATGTCTTGGAGTCTCGCCTTCGCGATTCACCGGGCACACAAGTCGGCCAAGAAGTTCGCCCCTATTTCAATGCAGAGTTGAATCCAGAGCGCAATTGGCGTGAGATCGTAGCCTGTGTCAAGTTGAAATAAAAGTGCCCGAAATCATCGCCGGGAGCAGTGAATTTCAAGCAACGCTACTGTACTCAACTGTCCACACGTGGATTTCATAAAGAGAAAATTCACCTGCGCAGGAGCTGCGCAGGTGAAGGGTCGGTTGCATGGATTTCAGTCAGCCGTGGCTCTGCTGCGTGACGATCACCGGGATCAGCAGATCGCCCCAGTTGCCGTCGCCGCCGTGATGTCGTGCCGAGCGCACGAGTTCCACCGAGACGCCCGCCTCGACCGCCTTCATCACCGACTGGTTGAGGCGGTGCAGGTCGTTGGCCAGCATGCGGATCGTCGCCTGCTGGTCGACGCTCATCGTCGTCGACTGTTCCTCGGCGCGTTCCTTGACGCGGCTTATCGATGCCATTGGTCTTCTCCTGTGTTCCCGGCCCTGTTGGGCGTTTCCTCTGTACTCTGCTGCTCGCTATTCCGCGGCCGGTTTGAACTGCGCGTGCTCGGTCGATTCATGCATGGCGGTGGTCGATGACTGGCCGCCGGTGATCGCCATCGACACGGCGTCGAAATAGCCGGTGCCGACTTCGCGCTGATGTTTGGTTGCGGTGTAGCCATTGGCCTCGGCCGCGAACTCCGCTTCCTGCAACTCGGAATAGGCCGCCATCTGCCGCGCCTTGTAGCCGCGCGCCAGTTCGAACATGCCGTAGTTGAGCTGGTGGAAGCCGGCGAGCGTGATGAACTGGAACTTGTAGCCCATGGCGCCGAGCTCCTTCTGGAACCTGGCGATCGTCGCGTCGTCGAGGTTCTTCTTCCAGTTGAACGAGGGCGAGCAATTGTAGGCGAGCAGCTTGTCGGGATGATGCTTGCGCACGCCCTCGGCGAATTTCCTGGCCTGCGTCAGGTCCGGCTTCGAGGTCTCGCACCAGATCAGATCCGCGTAAGGCGCATAGGCGATGGCGCGGGCGATGCAGGGCTCGATGCCGTTCCTGACATGGTAGAAGCCTTCCACCGTGCGCCCGGCGTCGTAGTCGACGAAAGGCTGGTCGCGTTCGTCGATGTCGGAGGTGAGCAGCTTGGCGGCTTCCGCATCGGTGCGCGCGACGACCAGGGTCGGCGTGCCCATCACGTCCGCCGCCAGGCGCGCGGCGTTGAGGTTGCGGATGTGCGCCGCGGTCGGGATCAGCACCTTGCCGCCGAGATGGCCGCATTTCTTTTCCGACGCCAACTGGTCCTCATAATGGACGCCGGCGGCGCCCGCCTCGATGAAGGCCTTCATGATTTCGAAGGCGTTGAGCGGTCCGCCGAAACCGGCTTCCGCGTCGGCGACGATTGGCGCGAACCATGTCTCGACCGAAAGCCCGTTGCCTTCGGACGTTTCGATCTGGTCGGCGCGCTGCAGCGTCCGGTTGATGCGCTTGACCAGTTCGGGCGCTGCATTGGCCGGATAGAGCGACTGGTCCGGATACATCGCGCCAGCCGTGTTGGCGTCGGCGGCAACCTGCCAGCCCGACAGGTAGATTGCTTTCAGTCCGGCGCGCACCTGCTGCATCGCCTGATTGCCGGACATGGCACCGAGCGCGTTGACGAAGTCCTCCTCATGGATGAGCTTCCACAGCCGGTTGGCACCCATTTCGGCGAGGCTCTGACGGATCTGCACCGAACCGCGCAGACGCTTCACATCCGCCGCGGAGTAGGGCCGTTCGATACCGTCGAAACGACCTTCCGGGGCCGATGGCACGAGGTTGTAAAAATCAGTCATTGGTCACTCCGAGGAATTGCTGAACTGTGTCAAGGCGTCGAGAATTTGGGGTCGTTGGGTATGACTGGATTTACATTTCTGCGCGAAATCAGCCACAAAAATCCGGGAAGCCGACGGAATATAAGAGAAAACCTGTGTTGCGTTTGACAGAGGTGCGTTGTAAATTTGTCATTATTGTAAAAGGCCAGAGCCCAGAAAGTTCGTGTAAATTGCTGTAAAGGACAGTCCGTGGCTGACCAGAAGATCTTCGCCGGGCCGCGCATCCGCCGCATCCGCAATGCCAAGGGCCTGACCCAGACGGCGATGGCCGAGGGCCTCGGCATTTCACCGTCCTATCTCAATCTGATCGAGCGCAACCAGCGGCCGCTGACGGTGCAACTGATCCTCAGGCTGGCCTCCGTCTACAAGGTCGATCCACACGAGCTGCAGGGCGAGGCGAGGGGATCTGTCGCTGCCTTGAAGGAAGTGTTCACCGATCCCCTGCTGGTCGGCGAGTTGCCGGGTGATCAGGAACTGATCGAGTTTGCCGAGGCCGCGCCCAACGCGTCCGCGGCGGTGATAAAACTGTTCCGCGCCTATCGCGAGCAGGCCGAGCGCCTGTCCGACCTCAACGAGCTTTTGGCGCGCGAAGGTCGGGCGACGGCGCTTTCCGGCGCCCGCCTGCCGATCGACGAGGTGCACGAGACTTTCGAGCGCCGGCCGAACCATTTCGCTGCCCTCGAGGGGGAGGCAGCGGCGTTCACCTCGGTGCTCGATCCCGGCGACGATCTGTTTGGCGCGCTGAAGGCCTGGCTGAAGCGCGAATACGGCATCGTGGTCAAGGTGCTGCCGGTCGCCACCATGCCGAACTGGCGCCGCCGTTATGATCGTCATTCGCAGCGCCTGTTCCTGTCCGAACGCCTGTCGCCGTTCGACCAGTTGCGCGAAGTCGCGATGGAGGCCTGCCTGATCCGCATGACGGTCGCGGTCGCCGGCGAGATCCAGGCGCTCAAGCTGAGCACCGACGAGGCGCGCCGCCTGGCCCGCTTCGAACTTGGCCGTTATGCGGCGCATGCGCTGATGATGCCCTATCAGGCCTTTCACGCGGCTGCCGTGCGCGCCCGCTATGACATCGATGTCCTGCGTTCGCGCTTCGGCGTCTCCTTCGAACAGGCAGCCAACCGGCTGACCATGCTGCAGCGGCAGGGTGCCTCGGGGGTGCCGTTCTTCATGCTGGAGGTCGACAATGCAGGCAACCGCTTCCGCAAGGCCGGCAGCCAGGGCTTTCCACAAAGCCGCTTTGGCGGCGGCTGTCCCAAGCTGCCCGTGCATGTTGCCTTCACCCAACCCGGCCAGGTCTTCGTCGAGGCAGTGGAAATGCCCGACGGCGCCGAGTTCCTGTGCATCGCCCGCACGCTGGAAGGGCCGCAAGGCGCATTCTCGGAACGTCCGCGCCGCACCGCGCTGCTGCTCGGCTGCGACATCGGCTTTCGGGACGAAATCGTCTATGGCGCGGCATTACCCGGTGCGGCAATCACCGCAAAGGCCGGCGGCATCGCGGCGACGCCGGTCGGCCCTGCCTGCCGGCTTTGCGAACGCGTCGGCTGCCTGGCGCGCGCCGAGCCGCCGGTGACGCGCCCGCTCGGCCTCGACGAGATGGTGACGGGCCTGAGTGCCTTTGATTTCCAGTAACGCCGTGTTCCTCTGAAATAGGAGCAAGGTGCCACAATTGTCGCCGGCCGCTGGCTCAGTTCCGGCCTGCGCCTTTGCGTTACGCGAACAGAGCATCTTTTTGTCGTCCCTTGCGCATCGTCCCGTCCACAAAAGCTCGACAGTCGCGCTCATGATCGATACCGCATCGCCGATCGTCGCATCGCCAGCCGTCTCGCCGCGCGAGGAGCGCGTCGGCATGCTTTTGGTCTTCCTGTCGGCGCTGATGTGGAGTTTCGGCGGCACCATCGCCCGCTTCATCACTGTCGGTGACAGCTGGACGGTCATTTTCTGGCGATCCGTCTGGGCAGCCGCCTTCCTGGTCTGCTTCATGGTCTGGCGTGACGGCTGGCGTGGCACGTTGAAGCTGTTCCACGACATGGGTCTGCCCGGCCTTGCCGTCGGGATCTGCTTTGCCACCGCATCGACCGCCTTCGTCGTGGCGCTGGCCTACACCACCGTCGCCAACATCCTTTTGATGCAGGCAGGCGTGCCGTTGCTGGCGGCGCTGTTTGCCTGGGCGTTGTTTCGCGAAAGGGTCGGTGTCGCCACCTGGGTGGCAATCGCCGCCGTCATCACCGGCGTCGCCATCATGGTGTCGGAATCGCTGGATGGCGCCGTCTCGCCCATAGGCGATGGGCTGGCGCTGTTGATCGCGGTCATGTTCTCGGTCGCCACCGTCATCACCCGGCGGTTTTCCGGCGTGCGCATGACGCCGGCGACGTGCCTCGGCACCATGCTCGCGGCCGGCTTTGCCGTCTCGCAGGCATCGACCTTCACCGTGTCAGTCAGCGACATGGGCTTTCTGTTTGCCTTCGGCGTGGTCAATCTCGGCCTCGGTCTCGCCTTCTTCGCCACCGGCGCACGACTGATCCCGGCGGCCATCGCGGCTCTGCTCGGCACGTTCGAGCCGATCCTGGGCCCGATATGGGTCTGGCTCATCCATTCCGAGGTGCCGTCGGGGCGCACCATCATCGGTGGCGCGGTGGTGGTCACGGCGCTGCTCGTCCATATCGGGCTCGAATTCAAGCGCCAGGCACGGCCCGAACGCGCAGGGGTCACCGGGGTGCCGTCGCCTAATTGAAGCGGCCTGCAGCTTTGCCATTGACAACGTCGCTGCAGCACGGGCAGGCTGGGAATACGGCAACAACAAGACAGGCGTATCTTGCCAAGTCTCCCAGCCGGTCCGATCGGGACCGGACCATATCGTCGTATCTCTGCCCGCGCCACGGCGAAAGCCTATGACGGTATTGGCACGCCTCCCAGGCCGCCTCAGGGGCAACCAGCCATCTCATCGAACCGCCTGCATGGTCTCGGCAGTTCGCGCTTGTCGCCCCTTGGAAAGCTCAATAGTCTGAAGAAAATGCCGGTCGCGCTGATATCGCGACGAGCCGGTGAAGGAACACTCATCAAAGGAGAATAGCATGATCCGCAAAGCGCTCTGGCTTTCGGCAACTTCGGCATTCCTGACATTGTTCACCGTCGGCGGTCACGCCGCGGATCGTGTCGTCAACGTCTTCAACTGGTCGGACTACATCGACAGTTCGATCATCGACGATTTCACCAAGGAAACCGGCATCAAGGTCGTCTATGACACCTTTGATTCCAACGAAATCCTTGAGACCAAGCTGCTTGCCGGCGGCAGCGGCTATGACGTCGTCGTGCCCAGCGGCAATTTCCTTGCGCGCCAGATCCAGGCCGGCGTGTTCCAGAAGCTCGACAAGTCGAAACTGCCCAACATTTCCAACATGTGGGACACGGTTACCGAGCGAACCGCCAAATATGACCCCGGCAACGAATACTCGGTCAACTACATGTGGGGCACGGTTGGCATCGGCTACAACATCAAGAAGGTGCAGGCGGCGCTAGGCACTGACAAGATCGACAGCTGGGACGTCTTCTTCAATCCCGATAGCCTGGCCAAATTGAAGGACTGCGGCGTCTACGTGCTGGACTCGCCGGCAGATATCATCCCGGCGGCGTTGAAATATCTCAACCTCGACCCGAACAGCACGTCACCCGATGATATCGCCAAGGCCGAGGAGACCTTGCTCAAGGTGCGGCCTTACATCAGGAAGTTCCATTCCTCCGAATACATCAACGCGCTCGCCAACGGTGATATCTGCCTGGCGGTCGGCTGGTCGGGTGACGTGTTCCAGGCCCGCAACCGCGCGGTCGAGGCCAAGCAGGGCGTCGAAATCGGCTATTCCGTGCCGAAGGAGGGCGCGCAGATGTGGTTCGACCAGATGGCAATCCCCGCCGACGCGCCGCATGTGGCGGAGGCGCTCGAGTTCATCAACTACATGATGAAGCCGGAAGTTATCGCCAAGTCGTCGAACTACGTGCTCTACGCAAACGGCAACAAGGCTTCGCAGCAATTCGTCGACAAGGCATTGTTGGAGGATCCTTCGGTTTATCCCGATGCCGAGACCATAAAGAAGCTCTACACCGTCTCGCCATACGATCCCAAGACCCAGCGCGTCATCACGCGCACCTGGACCAAGATCGTCACTGGCCAGTAAGCAATCCGACACGGTCCCGGCAGCCACCTGCCGGGACCGTTTCTACCTGGGGCAAGAAGCAAGAAAATCAGGACGGAGTGGGACATGAAATCGCTTGGCAGCATCCGCAGGGATTTTGCACCGTGGAACGACCCGAATGCCAAGCCGTACATCCAGTTCGACAACGTCACCAAGAAGTTCGGTGACTTCACCGCCGTCAACAATCTGTCTCTGACCATCTTCGAGCGCGAGTTCTTCGCGCTGCTGGGCGCCTCCGGTTGCGGAAAGTCGACGCTGCTCAGGATGCTCGCCGGCTTCGAGGAGCCGACAGCCGGCCGCATTCTGCTTGACGGCCAGGATCTGCGCGGCATCCCGCCCTACCGGCGGCCTGTCAACATGATGTTCCAGTCCTATGCGCTGTTCCCGCATATGACGGTCGAGAACAACATCGCCTTCGGCCTTAAGCAGGACGGCATGCCGAAGCCCGAAATCGCATCGCGCGTTGCCGAGATGCTGAAGCTGGTCAAACTCGAGC
>NZ_RZTF01000331.1:6786-7112 GCF_004023175.1 Mesorhizobium sp. M7A.F.Ca.MR.362.00.0.0 | reverse complement strand
GGCCGGCCTCAACAACCTCGTCGGGCTGAAGCCGACGGTCGGCGCGTTGTCGGCCGCCGGCGTCGTGCCGGCCTGCCGCACGCTCGATTGCGTCTCGGTGTTCGCGCTGACCGTCGATGATGCGTATAGGGTGTTCTCCGTTGCCGCCGCGCGCGACGCTGCCGATCCTTATTCGCGTGACATCGCCGTCCAGCCGCTCGCCGCGCGCCAACCGGTGCTGACCGTCGGCGTGCCTGTAAAAGCGGAGCTCAAATTCTTCGGCGATACGGCCATGCAGACTGGTTTCGAAGCTTCGCTTGCCATTCTGTCGCGGCTTGGCTGCCGGC
>NZ_RZTF01000331.1:0-6776 GCF_004023175.1 Mesorhizobium sp. M7A.F.Ca.MR.362.00.0.0 | reverse complement strand
AATCCCCTTCGGCGATTTCTACGCCACCGCCAACCTACTCTATGAGGGTGCCTGGGTGGCCGAGCGCTATGCGGCGATCCGCGATTTCATGGAAGCCAACGAAGCCGCCTTGCATCCGGTGACGCGCAAGATCATCGGCGGCGCCAGTAACCTGTCGGCGGCAGACGCCTTCCGCGGCCTCTACGCCTTGCAGGCCTACAAGGCGAAGCTCGCCCCGGTCATCGCCTCGGTCGACCTGTTCTGCGTGCCAACCGCCCCAACGCACTATACCACTGCTACCGTGCTCACCGATCCCGTCGAGACCAACAGCCGGCTCGGCACCTACACCAATTTCGTCAATCTTCTGGACATGTGCGGCATCGCCGTGCCGACCGGCAAGCGCGACGACGGGCTGCCGATGAGCGTGACGCTGCTTGCGGCCGCCGGAGCGGACGGCCTTGTAGCATCCGTCGCGCGCGATCTCCATGCCGCGAGCAGTCTCACCCTCGGCGCGACTGGCTGGCGGCAGCCGAGCGCGCAGCCTGTCGGCGCATCAGTCGAAGATGGCACTATCGAGTTGGTGGTGGTCGGCGCTCACCTCTCGGGAATGCCGCTCAATGGCCATCTCAAGGAGGCTGGTGCCCGGTTCTGCCGGGCAATGAGGACGGCATCTTCATACAAGCTATATGAGCTCGCGGGCCAGACCACGCCCAAGCCGGGACTGGTCCGTGTTGAAAACGGCGGCACTGCGATCGAGGTAGAGGTTTGGCGGCTACCTGCCGACGCATTCGGCCACTTTGTGGCCGCCATCCCGTCTCCCTTGGGCATTGGCAATATAGAGCTTGATGATGGCAGCACCGCCAAAGGTTTTCTAGTGGAATCCGTGGGCTTGCTAGGCGCTTTTGATATCTCGTCATTTGGGGGCTGGCGCCGCTTTCTGTCAGATCGTTCCCGCTTGAACACTTCGTCAACGGAATATGCGGAGGCAAGAGCAGGTGGCGACACCGCCCGCGGCGGTTAAACTTGTGATATCCTTGATCGCGAAGCCGGAAGCTGCCGTTTCGCTATCGGCCCCGCTTCTGCCTTCACCTCTCGTTTCTCGAGTGCCCAATCAAAACCGAGGAGTAACACGATGGGTTACTCGATTTGCTCCCGCCACACACGGTCGCGCACCATGGAATATCGGAAAGACCGGTAGGACGAAGCGGCTAGCTCTGCCCGCGAAGATTCTTCGTCCCGTTTCGGCGATCAATCCCGGCGTGGGTCGTAAGGCTTGGCGGCCCGTTGAGCGACGCGCTCGCGGTACCTCGCGTCGGTTCCACTTCGGTTTTCCGGCTTGGTAAGCGTTTCGACAGGCTTCCCGAGGACGACCAGCAGGGTGTCCCATTCTTCCTGGCCGAGCGTCTTGTAGCGGTACTTCAGACCCGGCGAAGCCAAGAGCTGCTCGATCTCAGGCCGCGCGAAAGAGGCCGCAGGGCCAATGCGGCGAAAGCCGCTTCGCACGGCATCGGTAGCCGCGGTCAGGTCGCTGAAACCAAACTTGCCCGGATCGTAGACGGAGTACTCGCGCAGCAGCCGCAACAGGTCGGGCACGGCATCGACGCCGCGGTCCCCCTGGCGCTTGATCAGGCCGGTGGCAAAGCGGCTGACCTCCGGATCTGCGAGAATCGCGCGCTCTTCGGGCAGAGGATCGGTGTATGCACCCACAGGGAGGCCGGCCAGGGCATTGATCCAGTGGCGCGCCTCCTTCTTGTCGGTGGCCGCGAGGTAGCGGCGGGCGGCGAGCCGCCGCAGATCGGCGGAGTCGCCATCGACCTGTTTGATGATCGCCCACAGCCCGTCTGGGGATCGCACCCGTGGGTCCTCCAAGACGCGAACCAGCAGGCGCCGGTCGCTTTCGCCGAGCGGCTGGTCGTTCGCGCGGAACGAGTCCATCCATTGATTGGCGAGCGCGAACACGGGACCGCTCACCGGCTTACGCGGATCGTCGAGCGCTCTGGCAAGTTCCTCGCGCGTTCTCGCTTTCGCCGCTTCCATATTCACGCCGCGCGAAACGCTGGTGTGGTCGAGCAGCAGCCGGTTGACCGGAACCTCGGCGTACATCCTTCCGTCACCGAGCCGCAGACGCGCCCAACCGAACCGGAAGTTCTCGATCCCGCCCGAAGTCCCGATCAGCAACGGCGCCGCCGGGGCAAAGATCGACAGGATCGACTGCCGCAGCAGCACCTGTTCACCGGCGTCGGTGATGGTGAGCGCCTTGCGGTGGGGTGCGGAGGGTTCGAGCGACCAATCCACCCGTCCCGATCGGGGCTTGGAGTCGAGCGCGGCAGGGCCGTGCTCGATAGCGATGGTGAAGCCGGGTTCGGGGGCGTCGTCGCTTTGCAGCAGCGCCTTGCCCTCTGACATCATCAGGTTCCATTCGGCTTCCAGCGCGCGCTGAGGGGCGAGCGGATCGGAGGCATCGTAGCGGCGCTCTTCCAGCAGGCCATGCCCGATGACGGTGCTTCGTTTGCCGGGCGTCGAGTCCGGCACGACGCGATAGGTATAGGATTGACCGCGAAGGGTCTGGACGCGGACCGAAGTTACGCCCGGGGTCTTGAGCAAGGCAGCGCACAATGCATCGCAACGGCCCTCGAACGGGCGGGCGAGGAGAATATCGCCCTTGAGCGCAATCGGTGCGTTCGACTGAATGTCCGGCTCCTCCAGGCTGGCCAGCATGCCCTTCGCCCAGGTGAGGCCTGGCTGGGGGATGGTCCAAAACAGTGCCAGCGTCGCGGCGCCCGACATGACGTTCAGAGGAACGCCTGAAAGGAAACTTCCGAGCAGCAAGCAGAACAGCGCGAAAGCGATGCCATACATGAAGGCCGTTGGCATCGACCCGAGGATGAGCCCCGGGATGATCAGGAAACTGCCGATAGATGACCAGCCATGGCATTGTCAGCGCCACGAACGCGCCGACGCCGGTGATGATCAAGTAAGTCTTCAACCACATGCGCGGAACCTTACCGCGCAGAATTCAAAAAATGATAAAGCTACTGATCTCGGGTCGGTGCCGTTTTTCGGCATCCACCCGTTGACGGAATCTCGTTACGCTCACCTCAAAGGCTGTCGACCGTCCGCCTTTGGGGGTTCTGGCGCCCACATCACATGACCGACTCGGGTCGCAAGGGGAACGCCAGCTTCTAGCCCATCGCGCCCAAACCGGAAGGACAGCAGACGGCCCCAAAGCTGCCGGACTCCAATGCGCCTCATGTCGGCCGTTGAAGTCCAACTTTGCCACGACCTGAAATGCCCAGGGTCGGAGGACGCGAAGACCGAAATCGCCTTTGGGCGGCAGCGGTCCGATGGCCGATTGTCCCGGAACCTCAGGCCGATCGAAGAGTTGCCATTGCTTCACAAAGGAGAGGCTGATGGTGGAAAAATCGGTCGACAAGAAAGTTGGCAAGCGCCCCGGCAAGGAGCTTGAAGCAGACGCGCGAGGCCAATCAGAAGAGCACCACAAAGGCGGAAAGAACGACGGTGTCTCAAGCGCCAATCCGCGCGTTTTATCAGGCGAGAAGGATGGCGACGCCACATTTCCTCTAAAGCGGGAACAGTGACAGCAGCGTCATTCCAGCGCTGACCGAACCAAATCTCGCCCACGGTTGTCTGCGACTGATTGCGCCCCAGCTGGCCTCGGGAACGAGGCTGGACCAGATAGCTCTGATGTCGCAGCCGATTCAGGGTACAATTTCCGCAATACAGAAACCCTGGCGCTGAAACCAGTGGTTCCAGGCCTAATGAAGAGGACGTCTCATCTCTGGCCTAAACGCGTTGTCGCGCGAAGGTGTTTGGGTGGTGATTATGTTGTTTTCTGTGGAAGAGGCCACCCTCAGTGGCGGTCGTTTTTGTGTGGATAAGACGTGCATGGCCTATTGGTTCTGCGCGTCATGCCGCGCACTCTCACGCAATGAAGGCGGAGTATGTTGAACTGGTTCTGTTCGAGCAGTCTTTCGCCAATATCAATCGGCCGTTTGCCGATCGAGTGGCTGACGTCGCGGAAAAGACTGGTGGCTCTGTTCTGTTCGATATTCGCGTCGAGGACGACACTCGCATTCAAAGGATGGCAGCTATCGGTTATGGCGCAAACGGAACCGTAGCGATCATGATGAACAAGCAGGGACAACTTAGCACCACGCCGGTGAATGGGAACGACGACATTCTCGTTGCCGAACTTACTGCTTGGTGTTCGCTACCGATGGCTAAACAGGTCTGCGTTAGTTACCATGGTGCAGCCGCGCGCCTGCTTGCTAACCTTCTTTGAAACGAAACGTGTTGGCGCGTTTGACACAAGGAGCCACCTCAATGGGCGGGCCAGGCGCCGGGGCCTCAGCGTAAGGGTGTGGCCCTACGATATCTCCAGCGCACGTATGCGGGTTGGTACCCTACTCCGGCGCAATTTCAAATGTCGGGTTTTCTTTACTAGCGAATCGTCATTGCCGCACCAAAGACGCAGTTCCAAGAACAGATTTTGTACTCTTGGCGACAGTCTCTACCCCTGCTGGTATTACAAAGACTGTAGACTTGCGCACAATCCGAACCGCAGCTTTTATGCTCGCCTACGTCCGCTAGAGCGCTTTCATCGATGCTGTCCTTGGAGGTCACACCACATTGATGATTATAACCTGGCAGGCCAGATGACGCGGTCGCGTCGCCACATTGTTCGACGGCGATCGCCGATACATTTGCAAGGGCAACAAGACCGAGAGAAGCTAATATTACAATTGATATGTGGCGCATGATTGCTCCATTCGATCGATGAATTAGTTGAAGAAAGTGGAACAAACATTATTCCATCTTTCATTGTCTTTAAAAAATCAATGTCGCTTGAAGATGCTTCTTCGACAGGATTAATTATCCTCGATGACGGCGCTGCTGTCTTGTGCTATGTTTTGTTCAGCCTGCTGCAAGAATTGCAGCGGTGATGCCGGGGGCTGCCGATGCGTTACCTGAACTCCGCTCACTATATCGATGTGGTGGCCAAGACCGGTTCGATCCGCGCCGCCGCGGAATTGCTCGCCATAACCTCGACGGCGCTCAATCGGCGTATATTGGCGATGGAGGCCGAACTCGGCGTTGCCATTTTCGAGCGACTGCCTCACGGCGTGCGATTGTCCAGCGCCGGCGAACTTCTAGTGCAGCACATGCGCAACCAGTTATCCGATATGGAGCACGTGAAATCGCAGATTGCAGACCTTGCTGGCGCCCGGCGCGGCCATGTGGCGATCGCCTGCAGCCAGGCGCTATTGCCCTACCATCTGCCGATGCAGATCTCACTCTACCGCAAGGAACATCCGAATGTGACCTTCGGAGTGCACCTGCGCGACCGGGAGGAGGCCGAGCGTGCCTTGGTCGATCACACGGCCGACATTGCCATCGTCTACGAGCCAACCCGGCTGGCTGCCTTCATGACACTAATACGGGTGCACCAGCCGGTGCATGCGGTTATGCGGCCCCATCATCCGCTGGCTTCTCACGAGACGGTGCGCTTGCGCGCTTGCCTCGACTATCCAATCGCGCTTCCCACATCAAGTTACGGTGTGCGCTACCTGCTCGACATCGGGGCGCAATCGTCATCGCTGCAGCTGGAGCCGGTGATTCAGTCAGACAGCTTCGAATTCCTGCGCAACCACGCTATCTCAGAGGATATCATCACCTTCCATTTCCCGATTGGCCTATCCCACCAGACGATGACCGGTGACATGATCTCCCGGCCGCTCGACTTGCGCGACGTGCCCGCTGGCATGCTCTATGTCGGCCAACTCAAGGGCCGCACCCTACCGGTGGCCGCTGCACGTTTCGCCGACCAGCTTTCCGCTTCGCTGGCGCAGCAGTATGAGGTCTCGTGATGGCGCCTATTAGGGGTCAGAACAAGAGCAGTGCCGGGCATCTTGCATCCTATCAAATGAATGCAATCGAAGGACGACCTATTCCCGGAACGCTCGGTGAACCTGGCCCGACAAGGCTTCAGCACGTAGGACCAAACGTTGCGATCGCCTGTCTGAATGTGGACCTCCGCAGGCATGCCAGGCTGTAGCCGCCTTCCACGCGGGCATGCTTTTGGTCGTCGAGCGTCGTCCTCCCACGAAATAGGAAATCTTGCGCTGTTGGTCCTTGATCAGATCGGCTGAGACTCTCTGCACGGTCCCCTTGCATTCCGGGGTCGTATTTGCGTCGCACGCGGAGAAGCGCATGGAAACCGGCTGTCCGGGTTCGACGTCATCGATGCTGGCGGGCGCGACCATGCCTGTCGACCACGAACCTGTCCTGTTCAGGAACAATCAGCATGATGGTCTCGCGGGGACTGGACGGCACGCTCCTGGACAAGTCCTGACTGGGGAGCGCGGATTTCGGTCAGCGCAAGCTGGTCCTGCGCCACTGTCTTCCGCTCGACGAGTTCGGCCTCCTTGCCATCGAGTTCGCGCAGTTCCTCGTTTGCCTCCGGTCTGGTGCTGCACCTTTTTGGGGTTGCTTTCGACGACCACGGTGCCCGATGCGATCACGGCCCCGGCGAGCGAGGTCGTTGCGGCCAAAGCGCCGACGCCGCCGACAAGCACAACGCAGACTGTCAGCCACAGCAGGACTTTGCCCGGATGCCTTCGCCGGATTTCTCCAGAGCGCACACCGAGCCGGAACCTGGAAGTCTGAACGGCGAGATCATTTCGGCCAAGGAAGACAGCATGTCTTCCAGCTATATGAGATTGTACTTTTCCGGGGAGAGGACCAAGCTATCGGGAAGGGCGTGGTCGGCTATCGAA
>NZ_RZTF01000032.1:23738-33402 GCF_004023175.1 Mesorhizobium sp. M7A.F.Ca.MR.362.00.0.0 | reverse complement strand
GACAAGGACAGAAGGATCGTCATAGCCGGTGCCGGCAGCATCGGCTGCTATGCCGGCGGCTGCCTGGCGCTGGCCAACCGAGAGGTCATTCTGCTGGCTCGGCCGCGCATCGAGGCAGCGTTGCGGCAGGGTGGATTGCGGGTCAGCGACCTCCAGGGCCGCGATCGCTCGATCAAGCCCGAGGCGCTTGTCGTCACCGTCGATCCGGCCGCCGCTTTGCCGCTGGCGGACGTGATCCTGGTCACGGTCAAGAGCGGCGCCACCCAGGATATGGCGGATCTTATCAAAGCCCATGCCCGGCCCGACGCCGTGGTGATCAGCCTGCAGAACGGCGTCGACAATGCCGACAGGCTGCGCGCTGAACTTGCCGGACGTACGGTGCTGGCCGGCATGGTGCCGTTCAATGTGGTGCAGTCGCCGGACGGCGAACTGCCGCTGCGCGTTCACCGCGCCAGCGACGGCACGGTAATGGTCGAGGATGGCGCCGCCGGCCTGGTCGGCCTGCTTGGCGTCGAAGGGTTTGCGGTCGAAGCCCATGGCGACATGAAAGCCGTGCTGTGGGGCAAGCTGCTGATGAATTTGAACAACGCGCTGGTGGCGCTTTCCGGCCTGCCGCTGGCGACCGAACTGGCCGATCGGCGCTGGCGGCTGATCCTGGCCAGCCAGATCGACGAGGCCCTGAGAGCGATGAGAGCGTCCGGCATCGAGCCGGCGCGGATCGCCGGCCTGCGGCCGGCGTTGCTGCCGAAGGTGCTCAGGCTGCCGGACTGGCTGTTCAAGCTGCTGGCGCGGCGCTTGCTGGCGATCGACCTGCAGGCGCGCTCGTCTATGTGGGACGATCTGCAGCGCGGCCGGCCGACGGAGATCGACGACTTGCAGGGCGCCATCCTGCGGCTGGCGGAAAAAGCCGGCACGCCCGGGCCTGGCGCCGGAGCAGATTGTTGCACCGGCCGGCCGTCGATCAACGTGATCTTCTGCCAGATTTTACGCGAAAGGTTGGACGCCAGGTTCTCGATGTCGTTGACGCCGTCGATGACCACGTCGTCATTGACCGACTGCGCGAAGAGCGCTGCGATCTTGCCGGTGATCGACAGCATTTCGGAGCAATAGTCGAGGTAACGCGCCAGGTCGGCGGCATTGGTGATGCGGGCCGGCGAGTGCGCCGTCGGCTTGAAATCGGCCGAAAGGGCTGCCGGATCCTTGGTCAGCTGGTGCATGTCGATGACATGGATCAGCGAACGCAGGCCGTGCAGCTGGCGAAACACCCTTTTGCGCTTGATGCGCTCCTCGGTGCGGATCAGAGCAAGCAAGCCCAACACAGCGAGTATGACGGTGTTGATCGAAGCCTCTATGCCTTGCACCGACTGCAGGGCATCGTGGGTTCCCGAAATGCGGTCGATCGGCAAGATGGTACCGACGAACAGGAACACCAGCACACCCGTGACGAAGGCGGCGACGATGAGCCCGCGCAGCCACCAGATCGGTGCTTCGAGCACCTTGGCCGCCTTGGCCAGATCGCGCGACAGCGAGACCAGTTCGGCGGCGACGCCACGCAATCCCGCTTCAGGGAAACGGTCGGCGATCCGCTCTTCCAGCCGCTCGGCGGTTTCGACGATCAGTTTCGGATCAAGCGTGCGGTAGCGCATGTCCGATCAGCCCTCAGGATTGTTCCGGCTCGTTGGTGCGCCGGCCATAGCGGTTGGGTCCAGGCTGCCCCGGAAACAGGCACAACACAAGGAAGGCGACGATCGACACCACCGGCACGAACAGGATCAGCGCGGCAATGCCCGGCTTGTCCAAATCGTGCAGCCGCTTCACCGCCAGGGCGATGTTCGACCACAGCGAGGCGATGAAGGCGACGAAGAAGATGAACGACCACATGTTGCTCTCGGCCGAACCTTCCGGCACCAGCGTGAAGCGGTAGAGCGGGAAGGCCTGGATGATGGCGACGAGCAACCCGCCAAGAAAATAGGCCGCGCGACTGACGCGGCCCGAGGTTTTGAAGAAAAGCCAGGTGAGATCTGATCTGTCAGGCAAGCGGGTCCGGTCCATATTGATTGGCGCCTCTGGCGCCTTCGAGAATGCCGCATTCCACCAGAAACCAGATCGGGCCGATGAGCGGCACCAGCATGATCAGGCTCCACCAGCCCGACTTGCCGCGATCATGCCAGCGCTTGGCGTAGACTGCGAGCGCGAAATAGATCGAGGCCAGAGCGATGAGAATGCCGATGATGCCGATCTGGGCGCCACTGGCGGTGGTGAGACGTGTACCGAGGATCGCATCGAGAATGAAGGCAACGATACCAATGACGATGAAAACGCCAATCGCGGCCCAGAACTTGCCACGGTTGATGCGACCATCAAAACTTGTGAGCAGATACTTCCAGTCCATGTCACCCCTCCATCTTGAACCAGCGCGACCGATTGTCGCGCCGGCGGAAGGTGCGCTCGCTTTGCGCAAAGATCAATCGCGCAGCAATTCGTTGATCGAGGTTTTGGAGCGGGTCTTGGCGTCGACACGCTTGACGATGACGGCGCAGTAGAGGTTGGGACCCGGCTCGCCGTTCGGAAAGGGCTTGCCCGGCATCGTTCCGGCGACGACGACGGAATTGGGCGGCACTTCGCCATAGAAGATCTCGCCGGTGGCGCGGTCGACGATCTTGGTCGACTGGCCGATGAAGACGCCCATGCCGAGCACCGAGCCTTCGCGCACGATGCAGCCCTCGACCACCTCCGAACGCGCGCCGATAAAACAATTGTCCTCGATGATGGTCGGGCCGGCCTGCATCGGCTCCAGCACGCCGCCGATGCCGACGCCGCCGGACAGATGCACGTTCTTACCGATCTGGGCGCAGGAGCCGACCGAGGCCCAGGTGTCGACCATGGTGCCGCTGTCGACATACGCGCCGACATTGACGAAGGACGGCATCAGCACGGCGCCCGGTGCGACATAGGCCGAACGGCGCACGACCGACGACGGCACGGCTCGGAAGCCCGCCTTTTCGAAATCGACGGCACTCCAGCCGTCGAACTTCGACGGCACCTTGTCCCACCACACCGCCTCGCCGGGTCCCCCCTTGATGATCTCCATCGGGTTGAGCCGGAACGACAACAGCACGGCCTTCTTCAGCCACTGGTTGACATGCCACTTGCCGTCGGCCTGCCGCTCGGCGACGCGGACGGCGCCGCGGTCGAGCAGATCGAGCGCCGACTGGATGGCGTCGCGCGTTTCGCCGCGCGTTGCCGTCGAAATCGCGTCGCGTTCCTCGAAGGCCTTCTCGATGGTCTTTTCGAGGCTCGCCAGATCGGGCTTCGACATGAATTCGCTCCATTACCAAGCTGTTAAGGGGCAACGCCTTAACCTGTTTTGAAAGTCGCGCGGACCCCTTGGCAGGCTTTGCCTGTCTGGATCTTTGCATGTAGCAGGTTCTTGTCACAAAACCGCGGGACACTTTTGCGGAACCTGCTTATGTGAAGCCTTGGTGAGGGTCAATCGCGGCTGCGTCATGGGGCGGCGCAAGTGAAGAATTTGGACGGGTAGAGCATATGACACCTATGGAAAAGGCGGGCTGGACGCCACTGCCGCATTCGGACGAGGATCTGGAGCGGTCGAAGAGTGTGCCGGATACGCCGCAGACGCGTGCCGAAACCTACCGGCTCGCCTGGAACGATCCCGACTTCATGACGCGGCGCGAGTTGCGCGCGGTCCGGCTGCAGCTTGAACTCCTGAAACCGGAAATGATCCTGGCCGAACGCGGCATCCGTTCGACGGTGATCCTATTCGGCGGCGCGCGCCTGCCGGAACCCGGCGGCGAGGCCTGGGCGGCCAAGAACGAGACGCAGAAGAAGAACCTCGAGGAGAACAGCAAATACTACGAGGAAGCGCGCAAATTCGCCCGCCTCTGCTCGCAGCAGTCGGCTACCTCCTATTACCGCGAATATGTCGTGGTGACCGGTGGCGGGCCCGGCGTGATGGAAGCGGGAAACCGCGGCGCCGACGATGTCGGCGCGCCGTCGATCGGCCTCAACATCGTCCTGCCGCACGAGCAGGCGCCGAACATCTATGTGACGCCGGAGCTCTGCTTCAACTTCCATTATTTTGCTATCCGCAAGATGCATTTCGTCATGCGCGCCAAGGCGGTCGCGGTGTTTCCGGGCGGCTTCGGCACGATGGATGAATTCTTCGAGACGCTGACCCTGATCCAGACAGGGCGCATGGAGCGCGTGCCGGTGATCCTGTTCGGCAAATCCTTCTGGAAGCGGGCGATCAATCTCGATTTTCTCGCCGAGCAGGGCACGATCAGCCCCGGCGATCAGGACATCATCGACTTCGTCGACACCGCCGACGAAGCCTGGGGGATCATCAGCCGGTTCTACAAGTTAGGGGAGTAGGGAAATGGGGAATTGAAGAGCTGACGAATTGAAGAGCTGACGAATTGAAGAACTGGGGAACTCGGGAACTGGGGGAATCCGTAGAGACCGTCCTTCATTCTTCAATTCTTCAATTCTTCAATTCCCCTCTTCCTTCCCCCTCCACAATCGCCGTCAGAAACCCCGCCAGATCGTCGGTGACGAAATCGACATCATCCTCATTGGCCGGGTCGCGCTCCCAGATCTCGGAAAAGGTCGGCTCGAAATTGCGCGGCACGATAAGCACCGTGGTCATGCCGAGCGACTTCGGCACCGAGAGGTTGCGGGCAAGGTCTTCGAACATCACCGCATTGTGGCCGGTGACGGCGTGGAGTTCGGCGAACTTCTCGTAGGTCTGGCGCGCCGGCTTGGGATTGAGCCCGGCGGCGACGATGTCGAAGATGTCGTCGAAATGGTCGAGGATGCCGAGTTGGCGCGCGGTGCGCTCGGCGTGCCTGCGGTCGCCATTGGTGAAGATGAACTTGCGGCCCGGAAGCTGGCGGATGGCGGTGCCGAGAACCGGGTCTGGCACCAGCCATGAATAGTCGATGTCGTGGACCTTCTCGAGGAAATCATCGGGGTCGATGCCATGACGTGTCATCAGGCCGTTCAGCGTCGTGCCATATTCGCGGTAGAGTTCCTTCTGCAACTTGCGCGCATCGTCGCGCGGCAATGCCAGCAGCTCGCCGACATAGGCGGTCATCTTGACGTCGATCTGCGAGAACAGATTCGAATGATGCGGATAGAGCGTGTTGTCGAGATCGAAGACCCAGTCGGTGACATGGGCGAAGCGGGCGGGGTCAGGGAGCGTGGTCATGGGCTCCTTATGGCATGAAACGCGCATTCCGGAAGCGACTTTATCCACAACTTCTGCTCGTTGAGGTTGCGTAAATCGCCTCACGATTCAAATTTTAGGCATCTGGGAAAGGTGGCCTTTAGGGCTTGCTGGCAGAGAGGCAGTCTTGTGGGAGCAAGCGATGAACAGCATAATTCTGAGATCCGCCGCCGTTGCTTTCGCCTCAGTCGCGGCCTCTCTCCTGCTGACCCTGATCATCGTTCCGGCCATGGGATTTCCGGTCAACCGCACGATCTGGCTGACCTCCACCCTCTGTCCGCTGGTGCTGGCGTGGGCTGCCAGCGCAAGCACTTTCTGGCAAAGCGACAGGCTGAAAAACGCGCATCGCGATCTCGCCCGAGCCCATGCCCAGCTCGCCGCCGCGCATCGCCGCCTGGCGGAAAAGGCGAGCCGCGACGACATGACCGGCATGCTCAACCGGGAAAGCTTCTTTGCCGCGCTCGACGGTTCGCGCCGCAAGTCCGATCGCGGCGCGCTGCTGATCATCGATGCCGATCACTTCAAGACCATCAACGACAATTTCGGCCATCTGACAGGTGATGACGCGCTGCTTTTGATCGCCAGCGCGATCCAGCGCGGCGTGCGCAGCGGCGATGTGCTCGGCCGCATCGGCGGCGAGGAGTTCGGCGCCTTCCTGATCGGCGCCACCGAACAGGAGGCCAAGCGCGTCGCCGAACGAATTCGCCGCGAAGTGGAGCTGATCCGCTTCCGGCCCGTCGACGAGCGGACCATCCCGCTCACGGTCAGCATCGGCGGCACCGTCTGCGGCGAGGAAGCCAGTGTGTCGGAGCTGATGCGCGCCGCCGACCGGCGCCTCTACCAGGCGAAGCACCAGGGCCGTAACCTGACGATCATCGACACCGGCATTTCCGAGGCGGCGTGATCCGATCTGCCGCAACCGGCCTGTTAAGAAAATTCTAACCCTGTTTGCACTCGGTTGTACCGCTTAGCCGGGTTTTCACTGCTTTGCGGCCAGACTTGGCACGATACTGGCTTCTACGGTGATGCATGTGTCGTTCCGGGAATTGCCGTTCTGGGAACGCCATGCAGTGCCGAAGCCCAGCCGAGAGACGAGCCATGAGTTTCATCATCAAGAAAATGTCACGCCGCGCGCTCGTGCAGGCGTTGATCGCATTGCCTGCCCTGTCTTTGTTCCGCAAGCTGCCTAATGCCGATGTCGCCGGTCCAAAGCCCGACCCGAACGAGATCGTCGAGGTCAATGGCTGGATCCTGAAGCGGAGCGACCTGGCATGATCTTCGACAGCTACGAGGCGTATCGCGCCGCGAACTTCACCCCAAAAGTGTGCATCCTAGGCTCCGGCCCGGCCGGCACGACCATTGCCCGCAAGCTTGGCGCGGCCGGCATTCCGGTGGTGGTGATGGAGGCCGGTCCGCGCGAATTCAGCGACGAGTCGCAGGACTTTTACCGTGGCAGCACGGTCGGGGATTTTTATTTCGATCTCGACATAACCCGGCTGCGGTTGATGGGCGGCAGTTCCAACCACTGGGCCGGCTGGTGCCGCGTGCTCGACAAGCAGGATTTCGAGCCGAAGGCCTGGGTACCCGATACGGGCTGGCCGATCCGCCGCACCGACATCGAACCCTATCTGCCGGAAGTGCGCGACATTCTCGACCTTCCGGCCCTCCGGCCAGATGTGCCGATCTCGGACGACATTCACTGGGTGCAGCTGATCAAGAGCCCGGCCGTGCGCTTCGCCGAGAAGTTCGGCGATGAACTCGACAAGGCCAAGAACATCGCGGTGGTGCTCAACACTTGTGCCACCGAACTTTCCGGCGACGGCAAACGTGTGACGGGCGCCAGACTGTGGTCGAACGGGCAGGATGCCGGCTCCTTCAGTGCCGACTATTTCATCGTCTGCACCGGCGGGCTGGAGAATTCGCGGCTGCTTCTGTGGTCGAACCAGCGTTCGAACGGCGGCGTCGTGCCGAATGCGACGGCGCTTGGCCGCTACTGGATGGAGCATCCGACCTTCGAGGGCGGCAACGCGATCCTGGCCGACTACAACGCGTTCGAGGTCGACGCCGTCAATGAGGCCTTCTTCTCGCCGACCCTTGCCGCCATGGAGCGGCTGCAGATCATGAATTTCGGCATCCGGCTGATCGAGACGCCGTATCCCGGCGTCAAGAGCCTTATCGCCGACCTCGCCTGCACGGCACCCGACATGGCCGAGTGGATGTCCTCCAAGCTCAGTCAGAGACTGCGCTGCGCCGCCCAGCTCTACGTCGCCTGGGAACAGGCGCCGCTGGCCTCCAACCAGATCGAGTTGTCGAAGACCGATGTCGACCATGCCGGCGTGCCACGCATCGAATTGCACTGGAAGAAATCGGAAATGGAGCGCCGCACCCTGCTCGAAGGGCTCAGACTGTTCGGCATGACGCTGATCGAGAAGAATCTCGGCCGCGTGCGTATTGCCGACTGGATCAGCAATGGTCAGGATTATCCGACCAACGACGAGACGGCGGGCCATCATCACATGGGCGGCACGCGCATGGGCACCGACGTCAGCAAGAGCGTGGTCGACGCCAACTGCAAGGTGCACGGCATGGACAATCTCTATGTCGGCGGCTCCTCGGTGTTCTGCACGTCGGGCCAATGCAACCCGACGACGACGATCACCGCGCTGGCCTGCCGGCTGGGCGACCATCTGAGCAAGGTGGTCACCGCCTGACGGTTCTGCACTATAACGTCGCCGGGTCGAGCGCCGGCTGGTCCTTGCGTCGGGCGACGATCGCCGCGAAATCGGCGGTCTGGAAGGCATCGCGCAAGGCGTCGAAGGACGGCAGCACGAAATAGGCGCGCTGGAACTTGTCGATCTCGTAGCCGGTGCGCATCACCGTTTCGAGGTCGAAGGGCACGTGGTGGGCGTCATTGCCTTCGACCGCGAACTGCAGCTCGGTAAACGACGACATCAGGCCGGCGCCAAAGGCCTTTAGCGGCTGGCCGGCCTCCTGCATCAGGCCGTATTCGGCCGTGTACCAATAAAGCCGGGAAATCATCTCGTCGCCGCCCAGCGCGATGATGTCGCCGGCCTTCTCGCCATACATCTGCATGAAATCGGCGAACACCGGTTGCGACAGCGCCGGCACGTGGCCGAAGAAGTCATGGAACATGTCGGGCTCGACAATGTAGTCGAGCTCCTGCCTCGTCCGCAGCCAGTTGGTGACCGGGAAGCGGCGATCGGCGAGATGATCGAAAAACGGGGCCGCGGGAATGAGACCGGGCACCGCGACGATCTCCCAGCCGGTCAATTTGCGCAGCTTGGCGCTGACCTCGTCGAAATCGGGAATACGGTTGAGCAGGCCGAGTTTTTCGACGCCGTCGAGATAGGAGTGGTGGGCGAGCCTGCGCGTCAATTTGGTCTGGCGGTCGCACAGCGTGCGCCACACCGCCTGCTCTTCTTCGCTGTAATCGTAGCCCTGCGACACGGTGAAATCGGCGCGGCAGACCGAATAGTCGCCGCGCAATCCTTGCGCCGCGCAGTCGCGGGCATATTCGGCAACGCTCATCGTCGTCATGGTTTTTCTCCTCGCAAATCATCAATGGCTGACGTGCCGAAAAGGCTACCCCGATCTGCCGAGGCAAATCGGTTTTGATGATGGCTCGAACGGAATATTTGGGATAACATCCACTCACAAAACCCTCTATCGGAGTGAAAATGCCTCAATTCGACGATTTCGAGATCAAGATGCTCGATGTCCTGCAGCGCGACGGGCGCAAGCCGGTTTCCGAACTGGCGCAAGAGATCGGCCTGTCGACGACGCCGTGCGCGCGGCGCTTCGAGGCGCTGCAGGAGGCCGGCATCATCAAGGGATTTGCCGCGGTGATCAGCCGCCGCGCGGTCGGCCTGATGGTCGAGGTGTTCATCCAGGTGCGCCTGGTCAGCCACAGCGACGGCTCGCCCGAAAGCTTCATCGCCGCCGTGCAGCGCATGGACGAGGTGTCCTCGTGCTGGACGATGACTGGCGACCATGACTTTCTACTGCATGTCATGGTGCCGTCGGTCGACGAACTCAACGCCTTCGTCATGCACCGGCTGATGCGGCTCGACGGCGTGCGCGACGTCCACACGCAGTTGGTGCTGCAGAACATCAAGGGGCCGGGCCATGTGCCGCTCGGGCATCTCAGGCGATGACAATGCCTCTCTTCGCACTCCTTGGGGAAAAGCTGCACGCAAACTGCTGAAACGGGCCAAGCGCGTGTCCACATCGCCGGCCAGCTTGCGCGGACCAACCGCCCAGAGGTCCGCCATGAAAATCGTCCTGATCAATCCGCCGCACACCGCCATCGGCAGCCGCGTGCCCGACGATCACCTGCCGCCGCTCGGCCTTCTGGCGATCGGCGGGCCTCTGATCGATGCCGGGCACGAAGTACAGCTC
>NZ_RZTF01000032.1:16619-23728 GCF_004023175.1 Mesorhizobium sp. M7A.F.Ca.MR.362.00.0.0 | reverse complement strand
GTACAGCTCGTCGACGCCGAATTCGGACCGATGCCGCTCGATGACGTCGTGCGCGACGCACTGGAGGACCACCCCGACTTCGTCCTGATCGGCCATTCCGGCTCGACCTCGGCGCACCCGACCGCCTTGCTGATCGCACGCATGATCAAGGAGAGGGAGCCGGCGACCATCATCATCTATGGCGGCGTTTTCCCTACCTATCATTGGCGCGACATCCTGGCCGCTACCGATGCTTTCGACTTCATCGTGCGCGGCGAGGGCGAGGCGACCGTCGTGGCGCTGGTCGAGGCGCTGGAAATGCACCAGCCGCCGGCGAGCGTGGCCGGCATCGCCTATCGCGACGATCTCAGCCGCCCCTTCGCCACACAGGCCGCCATCACCATTGCCGACCTCGACGCCTACCGCGTCGGTTGGGAGCTGATTGAGCACTCGCGGTACAGTTACTGGGGCGGCAAGCGGGCCGTGGTCATGCAGTTTTCGCGCGGCTGTCCGCATCTGTGCAATTATTGCGGCCAGCGCGGCTTCTGGACCCGCTGGCGGCATCGCGATCCGGTGAAATTCGCCAGGGAGATCGCCTGGCTGCACCGCGAGCACGGCGTCGAGCTGATCAATCTCGCCGACGAGAATCCGACGGTCTCGAAGAAGGCCTGGCGTGCCTTCCTCGACGCCCTTATCGCCGAGAACGTGCCGGTGCTGATCGTCGGTTCGACCCGTGCCGACGACATAGTGCGCGATGCCGACACCCTGCATCTCTACCGCAAGGCCGGCGTCATCCGCTGGCTGCTCGGCATGGAAAACACCGACGAGCAGACGCTTCAATTGATCCGCAAGGGCGGCAGCACATCATCCGACCGCGAGGCGATAAGGCTGCTGCGCCTCAACGGCATCCTGTCGATGGCGACCTGGGTGGCCGGCTTCGAGGACGAAGGGTTCCGCGATCTGTGGCGCGGCTTTCGCCAGCTCATCGCCTATGACCCCGACCAGATCCAGGCGCTCTATGTGACGCCGCATCGCTGGACGCCGTTCTTCCGCATCGCGCGGGATCGCAAGGTGATCCAGCAGGATGCGCGCTTGTGGGATTACAAGCACCAGGTGCTGCAGATGACGCGGCTGAAACCCTGGATGCTGTTCTTCAGCGTCAAGCTGATCGAGCTGGCGGTGCAATCACGGCCGAAGGCGCTGGCCCGCATCCTGTTACACAAGGATCCCGAGCAGCGGCATTCGATGCGCTGGTACACGCAGATGGGCCGCCGCGTCTGGTTCCGCGAGGTCTGGGGTTTTCTGGTCCGCGACGTCAGGGTGAAAGACGGCCCGACGCTGGCTGAATTCTGGGGCGCGCCGCAGGACGCCGAGGAGGAATCGATGACGGTTTCACGGCCGGCCAGAAAGCTCGCCATTCCCACCATCGGCAATATTGAAGATTCCGAGGCGAAAAAGTTAGCCGGCTGACGAGCCCCTCAGGGCACGATCAGCGTGCCGGCGCCATGTTCGGTGAACAGTTCCAGCAGCACCGCATGCGGCGTCTTGCCGTTGAGGATGACGACGCCTTCGACACCGCGTTCGATCGCTTCGATGCAGGTCTCGACCTTGGGGATCATGCCGCCCGAGACAGTTCCGTCCTTGATCAGCGCCTTGGCCTCGGCCACGGTCAGTTCGTCGATCAGCTTCTTGTTCTTGTCGAGTACGCCCGGCACGTCGGTGAGGAACAGCAGGCGCGTCGCCTGGCAGGCGCCGGCAATGGCGCCGGCGAAGGTGTCGGCATTGATGTTGTAGGTGTGGCCGTCGCGGCCTGGCGCCACCGGCGCCAGCACCGGGATCATTTCGGAGCGTGCCAGAAGATCGAGCAAGGTGCGGTCGACCTCGACCGGCTCGCCGACGAAGCCGAGATCGAGCACGCGCTCGATGTTGGAGTCCGGATCGATCATGGTCTTGCGAGCCTTTTCGGCGAAAACCATGTTGCCGTCCTTGCCGCAGAGACCGATCGCCCATTCGCCCTCGGCGTTGATCAGCGCGACGATCTCCTTGTTGATCGAACCGGCCAGCACCATTTCGACGATCTCGACCGTCTTCTGGTCGGTGACGCGCAGGCCGCCCTCGAACTTCGATTCGATGCCCATCTTGGCCAGCATGGCGCCGATCTGCGGGCCGCCGCCATGGACGACGATAGGGTTGACGCCGGACTGCTTGAGCAGCGCGATGTCGCGCGCGAAGGCCTTGCCGAGTTCGATATCGCCCATGGCATGGCCGCCATATTTCACCACGACCGTCTTGTGTTCGTAGCGCTGCATGTAGGGCAGCGCCCGCGACAACAGGGCTGCCTGCATTTCGGCGGTGGCGGTTATTTCCGTCATCGGTTTGGTTCCCGGCTTTTTATTTTAAGCACGTCGTTGTCCCAAAACCCCTGGACACTTTTGAGCGACATGCATCAGGTAAGGACGGCGGCGTCTTAGCGGGAATTGGCGCCGCCCGCAAATGGCTTTGCTGTCATATTCAAGCGCTTCACGACCTCGTCATCGTGTCGGCACCATCAGCGGCGCCCTGCGGTCCAGCCAACCCGAGATCTTCTCCATCTGCGCGGCGAGCGACAAAAGCGTCTCTTCGTCGCCCGGACGGCCGGCCGCCTGGACGCCGAGCGGCAGGCCGGCGTCAGTGACATGGACCGGCAGCGCGATCGACGGCTGGCCGCTGACATTCTGGATCGCCGGCCAATGGGTGAACCAGAGGCTCTTGTCCATCAATTGGCCGAAGAACGGCTTCAGCTTCAGCAAGGGTGTCAGGTGAAGCTTGTCGAGCAGGTTCTCGATGAGCTCGTCGGCGCCTTTGGGATCCATGGCGCCGCAGGCGAGCGGCGGGTGGGCAATGACCGGCATCAGCACGGCGTCGTACTGCACGGTCTCCGAAATCAGCTGCCGCGAGGCGGCATGCAGCCGCTGCAGGTCGGCATAGGTCTCGCCGGCCGACACCATTTCGCCGAAGCGGGCGAGCACCCGCGTCGCCCGCTCGATGTCACCGGTAACGGAACGGCCGACGCGCAGCGCTTCGGCCCGCATCGTGCCGGCGACGGCGGAGGCAACCGTCCTGCAGAAATCGGCGAAGAAATCGCGGCCGATAAAGGGCAGGTCGATCTCCTCGACCGTGTGGCCGCCCTCGCGGGCAAGCGCCACCGCCTTGTCGAGCGCCTTGAGCGTCTCGTCCGAGATCGGCAGGCCAAGCGGGGATTTGCGGTACACGGCCAGGCTGAGCTTGCCGGGGTCGCGCGCCGCGGCGGCCGCGAACGTGCCTTTCGGCGGCGGCGCGGCATAGGGCGACAGAGGATCGGACCCATGGGTGAGGTCGAGCAGCAGCGCGCAATCACGCACCGAACGGGTGAGCGCATGGTCGACGACCATGCCGTACCAGCTTTCGCTCACCAGCGGCGTCAGCGGTGTGCGGCCGCGCGACGTCTTCAGGCCGACAAGCCCGGTGCAGGCGGCAGGCACGCGGATCGAGCCGCCGCCATCGGAGGCATGTGCCACCGGCACTACGCCGGCTGCGACCAGTGCAGCCGCACCACCCGACGAGCCGCCGCTGGTGTGACCGGTGTTCCACGGATTGCGGGTGATGCCGAAGGCCCTGGATTCGGTCATCAATCGAAGCCCGTGCTCCGGCGATGTCGAGGTGACGATCGGGATAAGTCCGGCAGCGATGTAGCGGTCGGTCAGCACCGAATTGACATCGGCCAGCCATGCCGGAATGCGGCTGCCGCCATGCGTCGGCACGCCCCTGATGGCGATGCCGAGATCCTTGATGGCGAAGGGAACACCGGCCAGCGGCAGCGAAGGGTCGACGGTCTTGGCGCGGGCCCGCGCGGCATCGTAGAGCGGTTCGGCCGTGGCATTGATGTCGGGACGGGTGGCCTCGGCGCGGGCAATCGCGGCGTCGGTCAGCTCGACGGCCGAAACCTCGCCCTTGCGGACCAGATCGGCGAGGCCCGCGGCATCTTCTTCCCAAAGGATCCGTTCGACCGACATGCGCGCTCCCCCCATCACTGAGGGCAAGCTAGCCAGTGGCGATTCCATTGGCAATCGGTCGACGGACCCGGCTGGCGACACACAAAAGCTTAGGCGTGCACAAGGTTATTTCCGCCGTTGCAAATACATTGCAATCGCCTAACTTGCCGCGGATGACGCCGCAGGACATCACCAAGCTGATCGTCCGGACTTCGATGAAGGATCGGGCCGCGTTCGATCTGCTTTACCGGCAGACCAGCGCGAAACTTTTTGGCGTCTGTCTTCGTGTATTGAACGACCGGGGAGATGCGGAAGAAGCGCTGCAGGAAGTCTTCGTCAAGATATGGACGAAGGCGGATCGTTTTGCCGTCTCCGATCTAAGCCCGATCTCCTGGCTGGTGGCAATTGCGCGTAATCATGCGATCGATCGCATACGAGCGCGGCGCAGGCCTGCCGCCGACATCGATGCCGCGCTCGACGTGGCCGATCCGGCGCCGGGGCCTGAAGCGATGGCGGTGGCGGGAGACGAATCCGAACGTATCCACCATTGTCTCGATGAGTTGGAGAAGGACCGGGCAGCCGCCGTCCGGGGCGCCTATCTCAAGGGCGAGAGCTATGCCGAACTGGCGGAGCGCCATGGCGTGCCGCTGAACACGATGCGTACATGGCTGCGCCGCAGCCTGTTGAAACTCAGAGAATGTCTGGAAAGATGACGCTGGCAGAAGACACAGGACCGGAACGTGGAGGCGACGACCTGCTCGCCGCCGAATACGTTCTCGGCGTGCTCGATGCCGACGAACGCCAGATCGTCGCCCGCCGCATCGATGCGGATACGGTTTTTGCTCGTCTTGTCGAGGGATGGGAGGTCCGTCTCTCACCGCTGGCCGCCGCCTACCCGGAAATCGAGCCGCCGGTTTCGGTGAAGACCGCGGTCGACCGCCGGCTGTTCGCGAACGCTGCCGCCGTGACCACGCCCGCCGAATCGCGCGGCGGCCTGTGGTCCAGCCTCGCTTTCTGGCGCGGCCTTGCCGCGGCTGCGGTTGCGGCACTGGCGATTTACATTGCCGTGCCAGTCCTCAACCCGCCGGTCGAGGAGCCGCAGGCGCGCCTCGTCGCTTCGCTGGCCGCCGAAGGCAGCGACGTCAGATATCTTGCCGTCTACGACGCCGCGCATCACGAAGTCGGCCTGTCGCATGTCTCCGGTGAGCGTGCTTCCGGCAAGGACTTCGAGCTGTGGATGATCGAGGGCAAGAACCCGCCGGTCTCGATGGGCGTCATTCCGACCGGTGCTACGGCACATATCGTCGTCTCACCGGCGGCCCAGCAGAAGCTTGCCCAGGGCGCGGTGCTTGCCGTCAGCCTCGAGCCGTCAGGCGGTTCGCCGACCGGACAGCCGACCGGACCGGTGGTCGCCGCCGGCGACCTGAAGAGCATCTGACCGGCTCTTGGCGTCGCCAGACTCAAAATAGAGTACCTGAAGTGTGTCTCCCACCTTCCACGCCCGTAGACAGCATGGTAGCCGGCAAGCCGTTGCGTGGCAAAATCTCTTCGGCATCCCGGGCAAAATAAAAAATAAGAATATTTCTGAAACTCCCGCACTTCTGTTCCGTATCTCCTCGCGTCCCCAAAAATGGGAAGAGAAAACCCGAGGAGTTTGACATCATGCGCAGATACGCCACCCTTTTGCTCGCCGGTACGATCGCCGTTTCGGCCCTTGCCACCGCCGCCTATGCCGAAAACCCGATGGTTGGCGGCGCCGCGATGTATGCTAACAAAAACATCGTCGAGAACGCCGTGAACTCGAAGGACCACACCACGCTGGTCGCCGCCGTGAAGGCCGCCGGCCTTGTCGAAACGCTGCAGGGCGCCGGTCCGTTCACCGTGTTCGCTCCGACCAACGAAGCCTTCGCGGCTCTTCCGGCCGGGACGGTCGAGACGCTGCTCAAGCCTGAAAACAAGGACAAGCTCACCAAGATCCTGACCTGCCATGTCATCGGCGCCAAGGCGATGGGGGCGGATGTCGCCGCGATGGCCAAGGCTGACGGCGGCGCCCACAAGGTCAAGACGGTCGGCGGCTGCGAGCTGTCGCTCAAGGCCGACGGCGGCAAGGTCACCGTCACCGACGAGAACGGCAATGTCGCCAATGTGACGATCGCCGATGTCGAACAGTCCAATGGCGTCATCCACGTCATCGACAAGGTTCTTTTGCCGAAGATGTAACAAGGGGATTGCTGCCGGCGAACTGGCAGCAAGGGCCCTCCGTCGATTGCACGATCCCGCTCCCGTGATCCGCAATTGACCCGCGCACTCCGCGCCGCCCATATTCGGATGTGGGAGGGCGCGGAGTGTTCGTTCGAGGGGGCTACCGTCACCGGCTTTTGATTTCCGCGCGGCGGTATAGTTTGGCAAAAGGACATCAGGAGGAACCGGTCATGAACCGTCGCGACTTTCTTTTGAGCGGTGCCGCCGCCATCGGCGTCGTCGGGGCCGCAGCAACGATGCTGCGCATGGGCGATCCGCAGGCAGCACAGGCCGCCGAACAATTCGAAGTCACCAAGACCGACGCCGAGTGGAAAGCCATCCTGTCGCCGGCCGCCTTCGACGTGCTGCGCAAGGAAGGCACGGAGTATCCCGGCACCAGCCCGCTGCTCAACGAACACCGTAAGGGCATCTTCGCCTGTGCCGGCTGCGACCTGCCGGTCTATTCGTCGGAGACGAAATTCGATTCCGGCACCGGCTGGCCGAGCTTCTGGCAAGAGATCCCCAAGGCTATCGGCACGACCGTGGACCGCTCGCTCGGCATGACGCGCACCGAGGCGCATTGCCGCCGCTGCGGCGGCCATCTCGGCCACGTCTTCGACGACGGTCCAGCGCCGACCGGCCTGCGCCACTGCATCAACGGCGTCGCGCTGACCTTCAAGCCCGCCACAGCCTGACAAATTCCAACTGGATATGAAAAACTCCGGGCTTACGGCCCGGAGTTTTTTGCGCGGTCAGAGCTTTTTCGGGCGTGGACTGGAGGAGCTTCCCGAAACAGCTGCCCACGTATCTCTGTCTTGTCGCAATTCCTGACGGAAAACCGCCTTACACTTTTCCTGGAATTGCTCCGGTATCAGTGGC
>NZ_RZTF01000032.1:10762-16609 GCF_004023175.1 Mesorhizobium sp. M7A.F.Ca.MR.362.00.0.0 | reverse complement strand
CCCGCCGCGGCCGGCTTGCGGATCAACATGGTGAACAGGCCAAGCGTCGCAAACAGCACCGTCAGCATGAAGAACACATCCATGAATGACAGCAGCGCCGCCTGCTGCTGGACCATGCCCGACAGCTTGGAGATGGCAGCACTTGTCGCATCCAGGCCGGGGGTTTGCTCGAAATTGAGCGTCATGTTCTGCAGCTTGGTCTGCGCGGCTTCACTGCCCCATTGCACATGCTCGGAGAGCCTTGCGTAGTGGAAGGCATTGCGGTCGATCAGCACGGTGTTGATCAGCGCGAGGCCAACCGCACCGCCAAGGTTGCGGGTGAGATTGAACAGGCCGGACGCATTCTTCAGCCGCTCGGGCGGCAAGGTGCCGAGCGCGATGTTGTTGATCGGCACCATGCACAGCATCATCGAACAGCCGCGCAGGATCTGCGGGATGAGCAGCTCGTTGAAATCCCAGTCGGCGGTCAGATGCGTCATCCACCAGGTGCCGGTGGCGAAGCCGAAGAAGCCGATCATCATCATCAGCCGCGGGTCCATCTTGTTCGACAGGATGCCCGAGATCGGCGCGGTGAAGAACATGGCCAGGCCGCTGACGAACAGCGCCTCGCCGATCATCATCGAATCGTAGCCACGGATGCGCCCGAGATACACCGGGTAGAGATAGGTCAGGCCGTAAAGGCCGATGCCGATGACGAAGGAAAACAGCGAGCCGAAGGCGAAGTTGATGTTGGTGAAGGCCTTCAGGTCGACGATCGGCTCCTCGGCGGTGAACACCCGCCAGAAGAACAGCACCGCGCCGATGGTCATGACAATGGCGCAGATGAAGACGCCCTGGTCCTGCAGCCAGTCATTGTTGGGGCCTTCCTCGAGCACATATTCCATGCAGCCCAGGAAAGCCGCCATGCCGGCGAGGCCCCACCAGTCGAACTTGCTGAACAGCTTGAGGTTGGGCTTGTCGAAGTCGATCAGCGTCCAGGCCGCCGCTGTCACCAGGATGCCGGGCACGACATTGACCAGGAACAGCCAGTGCCAGGACATGGCATGGCTGATATAGCCGCCGACAGTCGGGCCGATGGTCGGCGCCAACGTCGCCACCAGGCCGATCATCGGCGAGACGAAGGCGCGGCGCGAGGGCGGGAAGATGGTGAAGGCAGCGGCGAAGACGCTCGGTATCATGCCGCCGCCGATGAAGCCCTGGACGGCGCGGTAGACAATCATCTGGTCGATGTTGGTGGCAGTCGCCGCCAGCGCACTGGCCGCGGTGAAGCCCGCCGCCGAGATCGTGAACAGCACCCGCGTCGACAGCATCCGGCTGAGGAAGCCCGACAGCGGGATCATCACCACTTCGGCGATCAGATAGGCGGTCTGCACCCACGGGATTTCGTCGGAGCTGGCGCTCAGGCCGGCCTGGATTTCCGACAGCGAGGCGGAGACGATCTGGATATCGAGGATGGCCATAAACATGCCGAACACCATCGCCAGGAAGGCGATGACGCGCCGCGTCGAAATGGTGTCAGGCACAGCCGGCCTCGCCGGCGGCGCTCCTGCTGTCAGGGTTGCGGTTGCCATGGCATTGCTCCCGTCGCCGCTCAGTTCGCGGCCACTGGGCCCGACCCGGATGGGGCGGTGCGGCTGTCGACGTCGACGATGACGCTCAGGCCGGCGCGCAGTTTGCCGCTCTTCAGGACATCTGCGGGCACATCGATGCGGACCGGAACGCGCTGCACGACCTTGGTGAAGTTGCCGGTGGCGTTTTCGGGCGGCAGCAGCGAGAACACGGCACCCGAAGCCGGCGCCAGCGACGAGACGGTGCCCTCGAAGTCCTGGCCGTCGGTCGCATCGACCGAGATCTTCACCTTCTCTCCGGGCACCAGCCGGGCAAGCTGCGTCTCCTTGAAGTTGGCGACGATGTAGAGCTTGTCCATCGGCACGATGACGGCGAGCTTCTGGCCGGGGCTGACAAGGTCGCCCTGTTCGACCGAGCGGTTGCCGACGATGCCGTCATAAGGCGCCTTGAGCACGGTGAAGGAAAGATCGCGCAGCGCCTTGTCATGGCTGAGCTGCAGGGACGCCAGCGTGCTCGCCGATTCCGCGCGTTGCGCCTGCAGCACGCCGATATTGGCCTGCGCGGCGGCGATCTGTGCGTCGGCGCCGACAAGGGCGGCATCGGCCTGCTGGACCGCCGTCTGGGCGTCGTCCAGCTGCGCCTGCGTGCCGACATGGGTCTTGAGCAGTTGCGAGGCGCGCGCCGCCACCTTGGCCGCATTGTCGGCGGCGGCCTGATCGGCGACCTTCTGCGCCTGGGCCTGCTGCAGCGAGGCGCGCGCTGCTTCGGTCTGGGCGTCGATACGGTCGAGCGTCTTGCTCAAAGTGGCGATCTGCGCCTCGGCCTGGGCAACGGCAATCTTGTAGTCGCCGTCATCGACGACGAGCAGCGGATCGCCGGCCTTGACCAGCTGGTTCTCGCTGACCTTGACCTGATCGACATAGCCGGAAATCTTGGGCGAGATGAACGCCATGTCTGCCTGGACATAGGCATCGTCCGTGGAGATCATGAAGCGGCCCGTGGTCCAGTAATCGTAACCATACCAGGCGCCGGCGCCCAGCAAGGCGACGCCGATGATCGGCAGCAGGAAGGAACGCACCGAACGCTTCTTCTTGGCCGGAGCCTCTGCCGGTGGCGACGAGACCGGCTGGACAGGCACTTCCGGGGCTTCCGTCGCCGGCGCAACCTTGGCGTTGGGAAAGGGACGGACTTCGGCAGTGGTCGGCGCGTTCGAGGACATGACATCTCTCTAAAGTTATAATATAATACTGAACCGTTCGGTTCGATCCGGCCGTTGACATAGCGCGTAAACAGGACCATATCAAGGGCAATCGAACCGCTTGGTTCGAATTATTTTCGAGGTGTGACTTTCATGGCCGAGACCCCGCCCAATGTCGAAAACGAGTCGTGCGACGACCTGTTGGAAAGCTTGCGTCGTGGCCGCCCGGCAGCGGGGCAAGATCCGGTCAAGCGCAGCCAGATCATCGACGGCGCCCGTCGTGTCTTCATCGACAAGGGCTTCGAAGCCGCCTCGATGAACGACATCACCCGCGAGGCCGGTGTCTCCAAGGGTACGATCTACGTCTATTTCGCCAACAAGGAAGAGCTGTTCGAAGCGCTGATCGAGGAAGAGCGCGGCACCATCTTCAAGAACATGTATGACGTGCTGGACAATGCCGACAACCTGCGCGAGACGCTGGTGAAGTTCGGCAAGGTGCTGGCCCTCAAGATCACGTCGGCCAAGGTGATCCAGGCGCAGCGCACGGTGATCGGTGCATCCGACCGGATACCCGACATGGGCGCGCGGTTTTACGAGCGCGGTCCCAAGCGTGGCCACGACAAGGTCGCGGCCTTTCTCAATGCCGCCATCGAGCGCGACCTGCTGCGCATCGACGATGTCGATCTTGCCGCCTATCAGTTCACCGAACTGTGCCTGGCCGGTCTGTTCCGCCAGTGCATCTTCGCCTACCGCACCAAAGCCCCGAGCCAGGACGAGATCGACCGCATCGTCAGGTCAGGCGTCAGCATGTTCCTCAAGGCATACGGCACCGAAAGGCTTGTGGCGGAAGAAGGCCACCAGACGATTGCTATCGAGGCCAAGCCGTAGGCCATGCTCTAAGCTGTGGATGCTTAGCCGCCATTGGCGGCAAGCACGATGGCCGCCTGCAATTCCTGGAGGCCCTCGGCCTTTTCAGAAGAGGTGGCCAGCACGAACGGGAACGCCGCCGGCCGCTTCTTGATCTTTGCCAGCGTCTCCTCGATCAGCCTCGGCACGCCGGCAGTCTTGATCTTGTCGGTCTTGGTCAGCACGATCTGGTAGGACACCGCCGCCTTGTCGAGCAGCGACAGCACTTCGTCGTCCTTGGCCTTGATGCCGTGGCGGGCGTCGATCAGCACATAGACGCGCTTCAGCGTGACGCGGCCCTTGAGATAGTCGAAGACCAGCTTGGTCCACTCGTCGACCTTCTCCTTCGGCGCGGTGGCATAGCCATAGCCGGGCATGTCGACCAGCGCCAAGGGCGGCAGGTCGGCGCCCTCACCCGAAAATCCGTCCGGCACGAAATAGTTGAGCTCCTGCGTGCGCCCCGGCGTGTTGGAGGTGCGCGCCAGCCCCTTCTGGTTGACCAGCGCGTTGATCAGCGACGACTTGCCGACATTCGAGCGGCCGGCAAAGGCGATTTCCGGCGGCCCTTCAGGCGGCAGGAATTTCATGGCCGGCACGCCGCGGATGAAGATCCACCCCCGCGTAAACAGTTCGGTGCCGATTATGCTGCTGTTCAGAGCGTTCAAGCTGCTGCCTCCAGAAGAGAAATATCGGCGCCCCGGATAGCATCGAGGTTGCGACTGACCTTGTCCACCGGCCAGTCCCACCACGCCACCGCCAGCAGCCGCCTGATTGTCCGGTCGTCGAAACGCATCTTCACCACCTTGGCCGCATTGCCGGCGACGATCGCATAGGGCGGCACGTCGTGAGTCACCACCGATTTCGCGGCGATGATGGCGCCGTGGCCGATTTCCACCCCGGGCAAGATCACCGCCTCCATGCCGATCCAGACGTCGCTGCCGACAATGGTGTCGCCGCGCACTTCCTTCGACCACGTCGCCGGGTCAAAACCCTTTTCCCAGCCATGGCCAAAGATATTGAACGGATAGGTCGAAAAGCCGGACATGGCGTGGTTGGCGCCGTTCATGACGAAGCGCGCGCCCTCGGCGATGGCGCAGAACCTGCCGATGATCAGCTTGTCGCCGATGAACGGATAATGATGCAGGACGCATTTCTCGGCGAATTTATCCGGCCCGTCGGGGTCGTCATAATAGGTGAAGTCGCCGATCTCGATGTTCGGCGCATTCACCAGTCCCTTGAGGAAGCCGACGCGGGTATGCATCGGGATCGGGTGCTTGATGTCTGGGTTGGGTCCGTCCATGTCGAAATCCGTCAGAGAAATGGCAGCCAGGCACATCCGAAACTCGAATGCGCCCGTTCAAAATAGCGTGATCCGCCCTATAGCACCAATCGGGCGACGAGCGAGCTTTCCTTGACGGCCTTGCTCATTTGCCGCCACGGCAGATCACGATCGGATCGGACAGCGCGCTGTCGAAACCGCTGCCCTGATAGACGGTTACGTTCGCCGCGCCGGGCGGCAGCATGAAGCTGCCTTCGACGATTTTCTGATCACCGGCCGGCATGTGGAGAGCCCAGCTATAGGTGCAAAACTGAGGCGGCGCCTGGGGTTCGACGTGGCTGCAGTTCAATTGCGCGCCACCCAGCATCGCGGCGCCGCCGCAGCTGACGGCGTCCTTTGCGAGCGCAAGGCCCGGCCATCCCGCGATGGCCGCCACGGTCACGATCTTCAGCCAATTCATCGTCCTATCCTTGCCCGGCAACAGCCTGCTACCTGAGCCTTTTTGTGGCGTCACAGCCCATGCGTCATTTTTTCCAGGCGGGCTTAGTCCGTCTTGCGCACCGCGTCCAGCGGGATTATGTGCATGATGATAATAAGCATGCTCACTAAAAGTTGCGCCTTAGAACCTCAGTACCTTCCATGCCATCGTCACCCAACATCAGCTTCGTGCTGCACGATGTCGCGCGCCTGCTTCGAAAGCGGTTCGAGCAGAGGTCGCGGGCATCGGGGCTGACCCGCGCCCAATGGCAGGTGCTGGCCTATCTCTGCCTGCATGAAGGCATCCACCAGAACAAATTGGCGGACCTTATCGAGATCACGCCGATCACGCTCGCCCGGCTGCTCGACAAGATGGAGGCACGCGGCTTCATCGAGCGCCGGGCCAATCCCGCTGACC
>NZ_RZTF01000032.1:0-10752 GCF_004023175.1 Mesorhizobium sp. M7A.F.Ca.MR.362.00.0.0 | reverse complement strand
CGACAAAGGCCTCGTCCCGCGTCTTCTGCCCATGGCTGCTCTGCCTGAAGCCGCAAGCTCATCCGCTCATCGAAATCATGCGCAGCAATGGGCAGAAGACGCGGGACGAGGCCTTTGTCGGTCTTTCCGCGGATGCCCAGCTGCATCTGCTGCAAACCCTATCCCTCATCAAATCCAATCTGCTCGCGGCTTGCACCCAGCCTGCCGCCGACCGGGAGAAAACACATGGCTGAATCAACCTCACCAAAGAAGCCTGCCGAAGAAGACGGATCCTCCGCCGGCCGGGCGCGCGACCAGATCATCCGACTGGACAGCGAACGCGAACAAAGGCGAGCCGGCACCCTCATCGGCAATGACGAACTCGAAGCACCGGTCGCCCTGGAGCCGGCGGCGCTCGAGGCTCCGTCCAAGGAGCCACGCCAGGCCGGGGTTGCGGTGGCGCCTCCGGCGCCGGTCAAGCCCAAGCGCGGCCGGGCACGGCCGATCCTGTTTGCCCTGCTTCCGGTCGCGCTGGTCGTCGGCGGCTATTACTACGTCATCGGCGGCCAGGTCATGACGACCGACAATGCCTACATCCAGGCGCAGTCGCTCGGCGTTTCCACCGATGTCTCCGGCACTGTGTCCGAGATCGACGTGCACGAGAACGAGGCGGTGAAGAAGGACCAGGTGCTTTTCCGGCTGCGGCCGGCCTCTTTCGAAACCGCTCTTGCCGCCGCCCAGGCGCAGCTCGGCACTGTGCGCAACCAGGTGCTGACCTTGCAGGCGAGCTACCAGCAGTCGCAGGCGCTGATCGAGCAGGCGCAGGCCGACATCCCCTATTACGAGGCCGCTTTCCAGCGCCAGCAGGATCTGCTCAAGACCTCCACCTCCTCCAAGGCGACCTTCGACAGCGCCCAGCACGACCTCGTCGCCGCCCGTCAGAAGGTGTCCGTTGCCCAAGCGCAGGCACAGGCGACGCTTGCCCAGCTTGGCGGCGACGCCAGCCAGCCGGTGGAGAAGAATCCGTTCTACCTTCAGGCGCAATCGGCGGTCGACGACGCCCAGCGCAACCTTGCCGATTCCATCGTCAAGGCGCCGTTCGACGGCATCGTCACCAATGTCGACGCGCTTCAGGTTGGCAAGTACCTGCCGGCCTCGCAGCCGGCCTTCAGCCTGATTTCGGCGACCGATCTGTGGGTCGCGGCGGAGCCGAAGGAAACCGAACTGACTTATGTGCGGCCGGGACAGACGGCGACGATCAGCGTCGACAGCTATCCCGGCACCGTCTGGCACGGCACGGTCGCCTCGATCAGCCCGGCGTCGTCGTCGAGCTTCTCCTTGCTTCCGGCGCAGAACACCACCGGCAACTGGGTCAAGGTCGTGCAACGCATTCCGATGCGCGTGACGTTGGACGATCTCCAGGGCAAGCCGCCGTTGCGTGGCGGGATGAGCGTCGTGGTCGGCATCGATACCGGTCATGCGCGCGGCTTGCCGGACTTCGTGACGGACCTCCTCGGCCGGTTCGGACAAAAGTCATGACCGGCGCGTCCGCGACAGGTGGCGTGGTCGCCAATCGCGGCGCCATCACCGCCTGCGTGATCCTGGCCGTGATCATGCAGGCGCTGGACACGACCATCGCCAATGTCGCGCTGCCCTATATCCAGGGCAGCGTCTCGGCGAGTGCCGACCAGATCAACTGGGTGCTGACGTCCTATATCGTCGCGGCGGCCGTCATGACTCCGCCTTCGGGCTATCTTGCCAATCGTTTCGGCCGCAAGCGCATCCTTTTGATATCCATCACCGGCTTCGTCGTCGCGTCGGTGCTGTGCGGCTTCGCGCAGTCGCTGCCGCAGATCGTCGGCTTCCGCCTGCTGCAAGGTCTGTTCGGCGCGGCCCTGGTTCCGCTGGCGCAGAGCATCCTGCTCGACATCTACAGCGTCGAGGAGCGCGGCTCGGCGATGGCGCTGTTCGGCGTTTCGGTGATGGTCGGGCCGGTGCTCGGGCCGGTCATCGGCGGCTGGCTCACCGAAAACGTCAGCTGGCGCTGGGTGTTCTATATCAACGTTCCGATCGGGGCCCTGGCTTTCGCCGGCGTCTCGATGTTCGTCCAGGAAACCAAGACGGACCTCAAGGCCAGGCTGGACTGGCTGGGCTTCGGCATGCTCAGCATAACCATCGCCGCGCTGCAGATGTTCCTCGATCGCGGCGAGCAGCTCAACTGGTTTTCGTCGTCCGAGATCATCGTCGAGGCGCTGATCTGCGCGTCGACCTTCTACATCTTCCTCGTCCACACCTTCACCGCCAAAAACACATTCGTGAACCCGCGGCTGTTCCTCGACAGGAATTTCGCCGTCGGCATGATCTTCATCTTCATCATCGGCATCACCTATCTGGCCTCGCTGGCCCTGATGACGCCCTATCTGCAGACGTTGATGGGCTATCCGGTGGTGACGGCCGGCATCGTCATGGGGCCGCGCGGTCTCGGCACCATGGCTTGCATGTTCCTGGTCGGCAGGCTGATCGGCAAGGTGGACACGCGCTGGCTGCTGTTGACCGGTCTGCTGGTCACCGCCTGGGCGATGTACGACATGACCGGCTGGACCCCTGATGTTTCGCAATGGACGATCATCAGCACCGGCTTCATCCAGGGCGCGGGACTGGGTTTCCTGTTCGTGCCGCTGACCACCATCACCTTCGCCACGCTGGCGCCGGAGCGGCGCGCGGAAGGCACAGGCCTTTACAATCTGTCGCGGAACATCGGCTCCAGCGTCGGCATATCCGTCGTCACCGCGCTGTTGACGGAGAACGTGCAGATCAACCACGCCAACATCGCCACCTATGTGACGCCTTACAACCAGGCTTTCAGCAATCCGGCCATCTTCCAGGCGATGGATCCCTACAGCGCCGCGGGCCGCGCCGCGCTCGACGGCGTGGTGACGCTGCAGGCGACAATCATCAGTTATATGAACGACTTCAAGCTGATGATGATCCTGTCGCTTGCCGCCATTCCGCTGGTTCTGTTGCTGCGCAAGCCGGCGACTCCGGCGAAGATCGACCACAGCGCCGTGATGGAGTGATGTTTTGGTCGAGGGCCTTTTGTTGAAGCAAGTTTCGAATGCGTCACTGTCGACAAAATGGAAATACAACGTATGGCGACGTCGTCGGCTGTCCCGTTGCACGTGATGCTAGGTTGCCCAAGTATCCAGCTGATTGAGGACGGCAATCGCCGGATACGATTTCCTGCCGGGATAACTTTGGCGGTAGTAGGCATTCCAATAGCTTGTCGCCTTAGCGCGTATTGCACGCATTACCTGCCGGTTCTGCCGGACGAAACTGGCGTAAGCTGTCTGATCGAAATACGGCATCGCCAAATGGATATCGTCGAGAATTTCGACGACGTACTCGCCTAAGAGAAGAACGATGAATGGAACCGTCCAAGGCTCGTTCAGCGGAAGGATAATTTTGGCTGATTTTTGCCTCAGATAACCGTCTGTCGAACGTGTCAGCAAGCACTGCGACCCCGGCGAAAAGCTAGCGAAATCGACAGCTACGGTCGGCAGAAAATGCAACCGATAGGGAATGTAGATGCTGATCCCATCAGATGTGAGATGCCTCGAGGTTGTTCGGTAAGTGTCGTCGACGATGGGAGTCAATTCCTCAGCAGCTATATCGCCAAGCGCTCCAACTCCGAAAGCTGACTTTGCGGCATTTGGGAAAGGCTTGCGTTGGGTAAACCAATCCACGTCGTGTTCCTAACAAGGCTACGAAATCGATATGCAGTCAGTATGTCACATCTGCGGGCGCTAGGTGAGCGTTGTCTCTCTACCCCTCAACCGCGTTGGCAGTCGCATCGCGACGCCACATTCCGGTGCGCGGCGGTCCGTGCCAGCTTACGGCTAACCGGCATCTCGGCTACCCGCTCCGTTCAGGTATTTGTTCTCTACGGTCTTCGGTCCATGAACCAAAAGAAACCGGGGGCCTGTGAGGGACAGGACCCCGGCCGATGCCGATACGACTTCCCAAGAAACATGGCACCTCGTCATGAGGTGGGGATGGCAGGCCCGAGAAAGCCCCGACGGACCTGCCTTGATCCCCTTTGCCGAAAGCCGTTACTTCGGCAACAGCACCTTGTTGACGACATGGATGACGCCGTTCGACTGGTTGACGTCGGCGATCGTCACTCGCGCCTCGCCGCCTGACTCATCCATGATGTAGAGCTTGCCCTTCTTGACTTCAGCGGTAAGCGTGTCACCGGAGACGGTTTTCATCTCGTACTTGCCGCCCATCGCTTTGGCCTTCTTCATCATTTCGGCGCCCGAAATCTTGCCTGCCACGACATGCGCGGTCAGCACCTTGGTGAGCTTGCCCTTGTTCTCCGGCTTCAGCAGCGTGTCGACGGTGCCCTTGGGCAGTTTCGCAAACGTCGCGTTAGTCGGGGCGAAGACTGTGAACGGGCCAGCGCCCTGCAGCGTGTCGACCAGGCCGGCGGCCTTGACCGCGGCGACCAGCGTCGTGTGGTCCTTCGAATTGACGGCGTTCTCGACGATGTTCTTGGTGGTGTACATCGGCGCGCCGCCGACATTCGGGTTTTTGGCATAGGCGGGCGCGGCAATCGCCACGCCGGCGACGAACGCGGAAAGGGCGATGGTCCTGAATGACGGCAAGCGCATATGGTCTTCCTCCGGGTGAGGGCTGATCGGAATTGATAGCCTTTGGAAACGCACAGGCAGTCACGCCGCCGGCGGGGCGCAAGTTTCGCCGATCACAGGAACGTGATGCCGAAAGCGGCTTGAACGAAAAAGCCCCGCGCGAGGCGGGGCTTTGAAGGCTGGAGAAAGCGCTGCGCCTTCTATTCGGCCGGTGATGGTTTCTTTCGGAACAGCGCGACCAGATTGTCCCACAGCTCGATCTTGGCGCCCTGGCGCTTCATGATGATGCCTTGCTGCAGGATCGACAGCGTGTTGTTCCAGGCCCAGTAGATGACCAGGCCGGCCGGGAAACCCGCCATCATGAAGGTGAAGATGACAGGCATCCAGGTGAAGATCGCCGCCTGCGTCGGGTCCGGCGGCGTCGGGTTCATGCGCATCTGCAGGAACATGGTGACGCCCATGATCAGTGGCCATACGCCGATCATCAGCATATGCGGCAGCGTGATCGGAATGAGGCCGAACAGGTTGAACAGCGATGTCGGATCGGGCGCGGCCAGATCCTGGATCCAGCCGAAGAACGGCGCATGACGCATCTCGATGGTGATGTAGAGCACCTTGTAGAGCGCGAAGAACACCGGGATCTGCAGCGCCACCGGCCAGCAGCCGGCGATCGGATTGATCTTCTCGGTCTTGTAGAGCTCCATCATCGCCTGCTGCTGCTTCATCTTGTCGTCCGCGTATTTCTCGCGGATCTCGAGCATTTTCGGCTGCACCTTCTTCATGTTCGCCATCGACGCGTAGGACTTGTTGGCGAGCGGGTAGAAGATGGCCTTGACGATGACGGTGGTGGCGAGGATGGCCAGACCGAAATTGCCGAAGAATTTGTAGAGCGTGTCGATCAGCCAGAACATCGGCTTGGTGATGAAGTGGAACCAGCCCCAGTCGATCAAAAGATCGAACCGCTTGATTTGACGGTCCTCTGCATAGGCGTTGATCTTGCCGACCTCCTTGGCGCCGGCGAATATCTCGCTCTCCACCGTCGCCGATTGACCCGCGGCAACCGTTATCGGGTCGGTCAGGAAGTCGGACTGATAGCGGTGGCGGCCGTCCTCGAAAAAGGCGTAGCGCGGCTGGAACGGCTGCTTTTCGGTCGGCACCAGCGTCACCGCCCAGTATTTGTCGGTAATGCCCAACCAGCCGTCAGTCGACTTGCCCGGCGTGAACTGCTTGTCCGATTCGATGGACGCGTATTTGTGCTCCTGCAGGCCTTCGGTGCCGGTGAAGCCGATCAGGCCCTCATGCAGCACATAGGTGCTGGCAACGAGCGGCTTGTCGAAGCGGGTGACGCGGCCGTAATTGGACAGCGAGACGGCGGCCGTGCCCGCATTCTGCACCGTGTCGGACACCGTGAACATGTAATCGGTGTCGACGGAGAAGGTGCGCTTGAAGGTCAAGCCCTTGTCGTTCGAATAGGTCAGCGTGACCGGGGTCGTCGGCGTCAGCGTCGCATTGCCGTCGACGGTCCACACAGTCTCCGGACCGGGCACCGCACCGGTCTTGTCGTTGCCGACAAAGCCGATCTCGGCATAATAGCCATTGGGCAGTGCCGCCGGGTTGAGCAGGCTGATCTCGGGCGAGTTCTTGTCGACCGTCTCGGTGTAGTGCTTGAGCTTGAGGTCGTCGAGGCGGGCGCCGGTCAGGTTGATCGAACCCTCGAGGCTCGGCGTGTCGATCCTGGCGCGGGTCGTCGTGGCGAGCGCCTGTTCGCGGCCGGCCGGCGTCACGGCGTCGGTACCCGGTGCATTCGGAATGGCGCCAGGTGCGGCGGGCGTTCCGGTGTCGGTACCGGCGGCCTTCTTCTGCTCCTCGATGCGCTGCTGTTCGACGCGGGCCGCCTCGCGCTGGGCTTCGCTGCGCGGCAACACGTAAAAATATTGCCATACCGCAAGGATCAGCACCGACAGCGCGATGGTGATGAAGAAGTTCCGGTTGTTTTCCATCGAAAGCCCTTGGCCTATCGTGTTCCGCGCAGTCGGCGGGAGAGTTCGGCCTTCAACTGGCCGAACGGAGTGGTAAGCACGTCTTCGCGCCCGACGATGACATAATCATTGCCAGGCGCCATGTCACTTGCAGCATGCGTACGGACGGCTTCTCGCAGCCGCCGCCGGACACGGTTGCGGACAACCGCATTGCCGACCTTCTTGGTGACGGTGTAGCCGACGCGCGGCGACAGGCCGTCGCCGCGGTCGAGAACTTCAACGAGAAAAAGCCGCCCGCGTCGTTTTTCACCACGACGGACAGCCAGGAATTCCGCGCGCTTCAGAAGCCGCTTGGGATTTGGTCCCACTGGCTTGCCGGTTGCGGGCAACGATCTCGTCTTCCGTTCAGGCGCTGAGCCGCTTGCGGCCGCGGTTGCGGCGAGCTGCGACGACGCCGCGACCACCCTTGGTGGCCATGCGGGCACGGAAGCCGTGCCGACGTTTGCGGACGAGTTTAGACGGTTGGTAGGTACGCTTCATTTGTTTTAATACCGCGGGGTGCGGCCCTTCTTGATTCTGTCACTGTGTAACAGGAGCTTTGCCGGGCCGGCTTTGGCGCGATCGAAACCGCGCCGGGACGAATGGCCCGAGCGTGTGCGGGCTTATAGAAAGAAGGCTTTTGGAAGTCAATCCGGAGTCGTCGGGCGCAATCCGGCTCCGTTCAGGCCGGTTTATGTTTGCGACCAAGGATGAAATTGGCAAAAAAGCCGTAATCGCCTAATCTGCGTTGATCAAGTGATCGTGAAGACATTAGCCGCATGAGCGAAACCATACAGGCACAGGAAGGGATCGGCACGGCGGCGTCCACCGAGGCGCCAGCCGCCGTGCGCACGGTGCCGCTGTCGCGCGGCCTGTCGACCAAGCTGCTGCTGCTGACCATCGTCTTCGTGCTTCTGGCCGAAGTGCTGATCTTCCTGCCCTGGATCGCCAGCTACCGGCTGAACTGGCTTAAGGAACGGCTGAGCACGGCGGCTGCGGTGTCGATCGTGCTGGTGCAGGGTGAGCCCGCCTCGCTGTCGCGCACGGCCCAGAACGACGTGCTGATGGCGATCGGGGCCAAGGCGATCGCGGTGCGCGACGGCGGCGTCTCGCGGCTGCTGGTGGTGGCCGAAATGCCGCCGAAGGTCGACGCGCACATCGATATCGCCTCGATCGGCATGATCAAGGGCATGACCGGCGCGCTCGACACGCTGTTTTTCGGCGGCGACCGGATGCTGCGCGTCTTCGGCCCGGTCGGCGAGTCCGACAAGGAGTTCGAACTGATCATGCCCGACAACAGCCTGCGCAATGCGATGCTGCGCTATTCGCGCAACGTCGCCTTCGTCTCGCTGCTGATCTCGCTGTTCACCGCCATGCTGGTCTACGCCGCCATCGACCTGATCATGATCGGGCCGATCCGGACGATGACGCGCTCGATGCTGTCCTTCTCCGAGGCGCCCGACGATCCCGGACGGATCATCCATCCGGCTGCCCGCGCCGACGAGATCGGCGTTGCCGAGCGCGAGCTGTCCCAAATGCAGGAGCGGCTGCAAAAAATGCTCTCCGAGCAGAAGCATCTTGCCGACCTCGGCCTTGCCGTCTCCAAGATCAACCACGACATGCGCAACATCCTGGCCTCGGCGCAGCTGATGTCGGACCGCCTGCGCCAGGTCAAGGATCCGACCGTGCAGGCCTTCGCGCCGAAACTGCTGCGCGCACTCGACCGTGCCGTGTCCTATTCCGAAGGCGTGCTTCACTACGGCCGCACCCAGGAGCCGCCGCCCGCGCGCCGCCGGCTCCGGCTGCGGCAGCTGGTCGAAGACGTGCAAGGCCTGCTCGACATCGAGCAAGGCATCGAGTTCGTCAATTCGGTCGAGCCGGCCTTCGAGGTCGATGCCGATTCCGACCAGCTGTTCAGGGTGCTCACCAATCTGTGCCGGAATTCCGTGCAGGCGATGGCGGCCGACAGCGAAAACGCCTTGGTGCGCCGCCTGGCGGTTTCGGCCGTGCGTCTGGGCAGCGTCAGCCGCATTGCCGTCAGCGACACCGGACCCGGCCTGCCGCCCAAGGCGCGGGAAAACCTGTTCGCGGCCTTTCGCGGCTCGGCGCGCAGCGGCGGCACCGGCCTTGGCCTGGCGATCGCGCACGAACTGATCCGCGCGCATGGCGGCACGGTGGAACTGGTCGAGAGCATTGGCGGGCGCACCACATTCGCCGTCACCATCCCCGATCAGCCGGTCCGGCTCGACCAGGCGCGCAATGGCCTGCGCCGCCCCGCCTGACGGTTTAGAGCGCTGGGTCTCCAATGAGCAGGAACCGGCTCGACTTCGGACCGTTGCCAGGTGCCGGAATCCCAGCCTTCATCGCCGGCCAAGGCACTTGTGACAAAACTTTTGCCGGATCGACTTGCTTTTCCGAAATTCAGTCGCTAGGGAACACGTCTCGTCGCGACCGGTCGTTTACGATCGGATTGCGGGGTCATGGAAAGCATGGCCTGTTGCGCGCCCGTAGCTCAGCTGGATAGAGCACCAGACTACGAATCTGGGGGTCAGGAGTTCGAATCTCTTCGGGCGCGCCATTCCATCCAGCTGAAATTGCTTGCCTTTCAGGCCTCGCCAATCAACCGCATCGGCATTCCTGACGAATGGTGGCCCGCCTGTTAGTCAACAGACGATTCGACCAGATTCGCACGGATCGGGCTGGCGGTCATCGCGGTCGCTGGGTACACGCATGGGGCACCGGTGTTGATGTTGCCGGCTCCCAACGCAAAATCTAGGGAATGACTGTCCGAAAAAGGCCGTTTTCAACTGCCGCCGATTCCTCGCGTTCTCATACATGCTGATCGGCGGGATGAGGCGCGCTCTCCGCTCCGGCCCTCGCCCGCACCTCGAATTTGGTGCGCTTCAACTCCGGAAGAGTCTTCTGATGCTGCAGATGATCCAGCACGGTCTTCTGCGCGACGTTGCCAAACCCCCAAAGGCGCCTGCAAGCAGGGGCCTCTGTCTTCGACATGGGCCGTCACGTTCGATCTCGGTTGCCGGCGGACGATGCCGGCGCGCTCCCGGCTCGCACCTCCTGGAGCAGCAGCAACAGGTCTGCCTTGGCCCAAAGCAGATAGCAGACAAGCAATGTCAGCGGCGCTGCGACGAGCGTCCAGGAAGCGCCCGACCATACCAGTTGCAGGGCACCGCCGCTCCCCACCGCGGCCGAGACCAGCGCCGGCAGACGGCTGGCCAGAACGGCACTCCGGAACGGATTGGGCCAGTTGGCTGGCCAGCCGGGCAACGGCTTGCCGTCCTCGAAGGCGCTGCCGAACTTGCCGAGCGCATGCAGCAAGCCCGAGGTCGCCGCAAGCACAGGTTCGCCGAACAGGAACAGGGCGATGCCGAGTCCGATCGCCCCGACCCCCGACGTGATGTCGCCAAGGCGGTTTAGGGACACGTCTGGGGACGGCTTCCTGGCCCATGCGCGGCAGTAGATCTCGCCGCTCCAGAAGAAGACCAGCGTGGCCAGGGTGAGCGACAGGGCAGCGATGCTGCCAACGAAATAATCGAGGAGCGCGGCATGGCCACTCACGGCGGAACCCGGCGGCACGGCAACGATCTGGACCATGACGCCCGTCGCCAGCCCGAGCCCATTGCCGAGATTGTAATATCCTCCGGGACCTACCATGCGTGAACGGATTGCCGCGGCGAAACGCGACAGGCCTGAAGTGTCGCCCGGCTCTCCGGCGGCATCGGGAAGGTCATGCATGATCATTGATAACGAACCCCGCGATCAGGCAGCGCACGCAGAAGACGTGCTGGATCATCTCGATCCGAGCAGCAGACAGTTGGCCCGCACCTTCGACATATCGATGTTTCGACAAAAGCTGGTGTATGTGGCGCGCGGTGAGACCAGCTTAGATCAGACCGCGGTCGATCGGGCTTCCTTAGGTGTTCGGCTCGGTCGTCATCGTGCTCTCGTCGTTTTCCGCCCTGTTCAGATTGGCGCAGTGCGGGTGAGCGTTGGCGGGGACAATCTCATAACCGGCTGCGATCAACTGGAGACTCATCTCCTCGAAGTGACGCTTCGAGCCGCTGACGATCGATTCAGGCGTGTAGTTC
>NZ_RZTF01000330.1:6881-7130 GCF_004023175.1 Mesorhizobium sp. M7A.F.Ca.MR.362.00.0.0 | reverse complement strand
GTGCAAGTCAGGAGCGGCGGTGACAAGCGCCTTGGCAGCCTCGGACTGCGGGTGGTCGAGCACCTCGCTCGTCTTGCCGCGCTCGACGACCTTGCCGTCATGCATGACCAGCACCTCGTCCGTGATGGCGCGGGCGACGGTCAAATCATGGGTGATGAAGAGATAGGCGATGCCGAGCTTCTGGTTGAGCTCGGCGAACAAATCGAGGATTTGGGCGCGGATCGAGACGTCGAGCGCCGAGACCGGCTC
>NZ_RZTF01000330.1:1693-6871 GCF_004023175.1 Mesorhizobium sp. M7A.F.Ca.MR.362.00.0.0 | reverse complement strand
AGCTTGGGGCGGGTGATGATGGCGCGGGCGATCGACAGGCGCTGGCGCTGGCCGCCGGAAAATTCATGCGGGTATTTGTCCATGTCGCTGATGCCGAGGCCGACTTCGTGCAGCGCATGCGCCACCATTTCGCGGCGCTCGGTGCGTGTCGGCTGCTTCTCCAGCACATGCAGGGGTTCGGCGACTAGTTTTTCGACCTTCTGACGCGGGTCGAAGGATCCGTAGGGATCCTGGAAAACGACCTGCATGTCACGGCGAGCCGGCTTCAGCTCGGCTTCGCTCTTGCCGGTGATGGTCTCGCCGCGAAACCGGATCGAGCCCGATGTCGGCCGATCCAGCGCCAGGATCATGCGGGCGAGCGTTGACTTGCCGCAACCGGAGCGGCCGACCAGCGCCACTGACTGACCCGGCGCCATCGACAGCGAGACATCGTCGACAGCGCGGATACCAGGCGCGCGTTTGAACAATGAGGTGCGCCGTCCGGGATAGTCGCGTGTCACGCTTTCGACCTGAAGCAAAGGTCGGCTCGTCTCGATGCCATGCGGCCTGGCGCGCGCCGGCACATGCATCGAGGCCTGCGCCAGCTGGCGCGTGTAGGGATGGAGCTGCTCGGACAGCGTGCGCGCAGTGTCGCCGGCTTCCATAACCTCGCCGCGGCGCAGGATAGTGATGCGGTCCGCCATCTCGGTCACCACGGCGAGGTCGTGCGAGATCAGGAGCAGGCCCATGCGGCTCTCGGCGACGAGGTCGCGCAAGAGGTCGAGGATCTGCGCCTGCAGCACCACGTCGAGCGCCGTCGTCGGCTCGTCGGCGACCAGCAGCTTCGGCTTCAGCGCGCAGGCGATGGCGATGACGACGCGTTGGCGCTGGCCACCGGACAGTTCATGCGGATAGCGCGACATTGGGAATTTCGCCGAGGGCAAGCCGACGCGGTCGAGCATTTTTCGCGCCCGGTCTTCGGCCTCGGCGCGGCTGGCCTTGGTGTGCCAGCGTATGCCTTCGGCAACCTGTTCGCCGATGGTCTTGACCGGATTGAGCGCCGTCATCGGCTCCTGGAAGACCATGCCGATGTCGTCGCCGCGCAGCGCGCACATTTGATCCTCGCTCGCCGTGAGGATGTCGATGCCGTCGAATGTGACGCGTCCGGTGGCCCGCGCGGCATGGGGCAGAAGCTGCATCACCGTCAGCGCGGTCATCGACTTGCCCGAACCCGATTCGCCGACCAGCCCCATCACTTCACCGGGCGCAATGGAAAGCTCCACACCCCTGAGGATCTGCGTGTCGCCGATGGTCAGCGACAGGTTCTCGATGTCGAGCAGGCTCATCGCTGCCGCCGCGATTTCGGATCGAGGATGTCGGCGATGCCGTCGCCCAGGAGGTTCAGCCCCAGCACGGCGACAACGATCGCCATGCCCGGAAAGATCGCCATCCATGGCGCCACCACCATGCGGGTCTGCGCGTCGAACAGCATGCGGCCCCAGCTCGGCATTGGCGGTTGCGTGCCCAGGCCCAGATAGGAAAGCCCGGCCTCGGCCAGGATGCCCAGCGCGAACTGGATGGTGCCTTGCACCAGGAGCAGCGTGGCGATGTTGGGCAGCACATGTTCGATTGTGATTTGCGCGCTGCTCTTGCCGGCGGCGCGTGCGGCGAGAATGAACTCGCGCGGCCAGATCGCCAGCGCGCCGGCCCGGGCGACACGGGCAAAGACCGGGATGTTGAAGATGCCGATGGCGATGATGGCGTTGATCGCGCCTGGCCCGAAGATGGCGGTGATCATGATCGCCGACAGCAAAGCCGGGAAGGCGAAGACGAGATCGTTCAGCCGCATCAGCGCTTCGTCGACGAGGCCGCCGCGTGCCGCGGCAAAGGCCCCGAGCGGCACGCCGACCCCCATGCCGATGCCGACCGCGACCAGCGCCACGGCAATCGAATTGCGGGCGCCGACCATGACCATCGACAGGATATCGCGGCCGAAATGGTCGGTGCCGAACCAGTGCGCCAGCGAGGGGGCTTGCGTCTTGTCCGATATCACCAGTTTGGTGACGTCGTAGGGCGTCCAGCCATAAGAGACTGCAGCCATTGCCAGGATCAGCAGGGTGATGACGAAACCGGCCACGAAGGCGGTGTTCCTGAATGCCTTGGCCAGGATGCTGCCGAACGTCTCCTCTGGGATGTCGATGTGCAGTGTCATTGCCGGCTTCTCAGGCGCGGATCGACCACCGCATAGGAAAGGTCGACGAGGAGGTTGACGGCGATGACGGCCGCGACCAGCAGCATGACGACGCTTTCGACCACGATCAGATCGCGCTGGGTGATGGCCTGGAACACCAGCCGGCCGAGGCCGGGCAGATAAAACACATTCTCGATGATGATGGTGCCGGCAAGCAGGAAGGCGAATTGCAGGCCCAGAATGGTCAACACCGGGATCATGGCGTTGCGCAGCGCATGCCGCCACAAGACAGTGCGATAGGGCAAGCCCTTGGCGCGGGCGGTGCGGATATAGTCCTCGTTCAGCACCTCGATCAGCGCCGAGCGGGTGACGCGCGCCAGGATCGCGGCTTGCGGCAAGGCAAGTGCGACCGCCGGCAGCAGCAGCGATTTCAAGGCTGGCCAGATGCCGGCACTCCAGCCGGGAAACCCACCGGCGGGGACCAGCCGCAGCCAGACGGCGAAGACATAGATCAGCATCAGCGCGAACCAGAAATTGGGCACGGCAACGCCAAGCTGTGCGGCGCCCATGGAAATCGTGTCACCGGCGCGTCCACGCCGGCTGGCGGAAAACAGGCCAACGGGAATCGCGATGATGGTGGAGAGCGCAAGCGCAATCAGCGCCAGCGGCAGCGAGACGGCAAGCCGCTCGCGCACCAGATCGATGACCGGCACCGAATAGGTGTAGGAGCGGCCGAAATCGAGACTGAGCAGGCCGCCGGCCCATTGCAGGTAGCGCAAGGCCAGCGGCGCGTTGAGGCCCATCTGGTTGCGCAGCAGCTCGACCTGATCGGCACTGGCGTTCAGGCCCAGCATCAGCCGCGCCGGATCGCCGGGCAGGATCTCCAGGACGGCGAACACCACCATGGAAGCCAGCACCAGCGTGGCGAGCGCGACGGCGAAGCGTTTTAGGAGGTAGGCGGTCATGGAAGGTGGGGGATCACTCGCTCCACTTCACCTTGGTCAAATCATTGGCCTGGATCGGGGCGTTTTCCCACAGGCCTTCCAGCTTGGCGTCCCAGACGCCGACCTTCGGCAATTCGTAGAGGAATCCGACCACGGCGTCGTCGGCCAGGATCTTCTGTGCCTGCCCCAGCAATTCCTTGCGCTTGGCTTCGTCGGAGGTGACGCCGAGATCGGCAATCACCTTGTCGAAGGCCGGGTTGTCGTAGTTGAAGTAATAGTCCTTGCGCGAATAGATATCGATGTCGTTGGGCTCGGTGTGGGAGACGATGGTCAGGTCGTAATCCTTCTTGGTGAACACCTGATCCAGCCACTGCGCCCATTCGACCGGGATGATCTCCAGATCGATGCCGACGTCGCGAAGTTGTGAGGCTATGATTTCGCCACCGAGGCGGGCATAGGCGGGCGGCGGCAGTTTCAGCGTCGCCTTGAAGCCGTTTTCGAGGCCTGCCTCTTTCAGCAATTCCTTGGCCTTGGCGACATCATGCTGGTAGCGGCCGGTGAGGTCGACATAATCCTTGCTGGCCGGCGACATGTGCGAGCCGATCGGCTGGCCGAGGCCGGCCGAGGCGCCGTCGATGATCGCCTTGCGATCGAGCGCGTAGGAGATCGCCTGCCTCACCTGCAACTTGTCGAAAGGAGGCTTCTTGTTGTTGATCGACAGGATGGTCTCACCCTCGGTCGAGCCGATCACCACCTTGAAGCGCGGATCGTCCTTGACCTGCGCGAGGCTGTCGGCATCGAAGAACGGGAAAGCCTGGATGTCGCCGGAAAGCAGGGCCGGCACATAGGCCGCGGCATCGGGCACGATGCGGAATTCGGCCTTGTCGAGGGACGCCGGTGTGCCCCAGTAATTGTCCGATTTGACCAGCGTGATCGACGATCCCTTGGCCCAGCTCTGGAACTTGAACGGGCCGGTGCCGATCGGTTTCTCCTTGTTGGTCTCTGCCGATTCCGGCGCCACGATCACCGCGTCACCCCAGCCCATATTGTAGAGGAAGGATCCCTGCGGGTTCTTCAGCGTTACTTTGACGGTCGCCGGATCGACGACGTCTATCGTATCGATGGCCGCGAATAGGCCCTTTTGCGCGTTGACCGAATTTTCGGCGCGGGCTCGATCGAGCGAGAATTTCACGTCGCCGGCATCGAAGTCGGTGCCGTCATGGAATTTCACGCCGGTGTGCAGCTTGAAGGTGTAGACCTTTCCATCATCGGAAATGGTCCAGCTTTCGGCCAGATCCGGCAGCACCTCGCCAGTGGGCCCGATGCGTGTCAGGCCCTCGAACACATTGGCATATAGAACCTCGTCGATTGCCGCGGCGGCACCTGCGGTCGGATCGAGATGCGGGGGTTCGAGCGGAATGCCGATGACCAGGTCGGTCCGCGCGGCAAACGCGGAAGCGCCGGCGGCCAGCGACAGCACCGCGGCCGCCAGGATGGTTTTCCACAGTTTCATCGTGCGACTCCCCATGCGTTTCAGACACGTGCTCGAACCCGGGCGATAGAAGCGTGATTTCGTCACGGAGTAAATTGCGTTTCGTTCTGCCCGTTGGCGTGGCCGGGAATGTTTTTGTCCTGGCCACCGCATCGGCAGGTCGAAGCTTGTCGCGGTGCGCCTTACCCCGCGGCTGTGCCGCGCAGCAGCACATTGAGCCCTATCGCCATCACCTTGGCCGATTCTACCATGTCCGATATCCCGACCCATTCGTCCGGCCGGTGGGCGAGGTCGAGAATGCCCGGCCCATAGGCGATGCAATCATAGATATGGCCGATGCGCGCAATGTGCTTCTGGTCGTAGGTGCCGGGCGAAATGACATAGTCGGGTTCGCGGTCGAAGATCGCCATGATGCCTTGCGCAACCGCCTTGACCACCGGGGCGTCGCGCTCGGTCATCAGCGGCAGCACTTCCATCAGGTCGCGGATTTCGTAGTCGAATTTTGTCCGCTCGCGCTTTAGCCGGTCGAGAATACCGGTCACTTCGCCTTTGACGGCGTCGAGATCTTCCTC
>NZ_RZTF01000330.1:0-1683 GCF_004023175.1 Mesorhizobium sp. M7A.F.Ca.MR.362.00.0.0 | reverse complement strand
AGGAGGAAGCGACGGTCGATGGTCAGCCGGCAGGAGTCGGGCACGTTGGGCGACGGCAGGCCGGGCCGGAAGTCCTCGGTCTGGCCGCCATGGATCGAATTGATGTTCATGGTCGAGCGTTTAGCCCCTTCGGGCACGACGGGCATGCGCGTCATCTTGCGGTCAAGCGCAGGGAACAGCTCGTCCTCGAAAGCCCTCAGCACGGCGCCCATGTGGCGCACCGCATTGTCGCCGAGAAACGGCATCGAGCCGTGCGCGATCTCGCCCTTGGTCTCGATCTCCGCCCACCAGACGCCGCGATGCCCGAGGCAGATGCGGTCCTTGTTGAGCGGCTCGGGAATGATGACGTGGTCGACCCTGGGTTTTGAGAAATAGCCGAGTCTGGCCAGATGGGCGACGCCGCCGAAGCCGCCGGACTCCTCGTCGACGGTGCCGGATATTTCGATGGCGCCGGGAAAGTCGGGGAAGACTTCCAGGAAGGCTTCGGCTGCGATGATCGAGGCGGCCAGTCCGCCCTTCATGTCGCAGGCCCCGCGACCATAGACCTTGCCGTCTTTGACGATGCCGGCGAAAGGATCGACGGTCCAGCCGTCGCCGGCTTCGACCACGTCGATATGCGAGTTGAAGTGGACGCAGGCGCCTGACGATCTTCCGTCGAAACGGGCAACGACATTGACGCGCGGGTAGCGGTCGGTGTCGCCGGGCGTGCCTTCGGCGCGGATGAATTCGGTCTCGAAACCACTCTTCTTCAGCCGCGCGCCGAGATATTCGGCGCATGGCCGATAGGCCTCGCCGGGTGGATTGATGGTCGGAAAACGGATCAGCTCAGTGGTCAGCGCGACGACATCGTCGCGCCTGTCATCGATTGCCCGGAGGAGTCGCTCGTTCATGCCCAGAGTTGAGCAGCGATCTCGGCAGTTTTGCAAGCCCGTTGGTGATCGAGCCTGTGCGGCGTGTCGTTGCGGCAACTATTGCGGGAAATCGTTCAAATTCGCTGCTTTGGATTGGCGAATTGGTCAAGGTGTGTGTGTTAGCCCGTTCATCTGCCATTAAAAAGATGAGAGACAATTTGAGGGCAGGCAGGTTAGGGGCAATCAAAGGGGTTTGATCGCATGAAAAAGACAGTTCTCATGGCAGCCGTGTTTGTTGCGATGCTGTTCGGTGCTTCGGGGCAGGGCTGGGCAGCCAGCCTCGTTGCAAATATTGACGTGTCTTCGCAGACGATGACCGTCAGATATGGCGCGTCGGTTTACCGGTGGAGCGTCTCCACCGCGCGCAAAGGTTACATTACGCCGCGCGGCAGCTATCGGCCGCAACGGACGGCGCGGATGTGGTATTCGCGCAAATACGACATGTCGCCAATGCCTCATTCGGTGTTCTTCCGCGGCGGCTATGCCATTCACGGCACCGGCGCGGTGAGGCAGCTCGGGCGCCCGGCATCGCATGGCTGTGTGCGCTTGCACCCGACCAATGCCGCCGCCTTCTATGCGATGGTTCGGCAAGCCGGTTTCGGCAATACGCGCATTGTCGTCACCAACTGAAGAGATTCAGGTTCGCTGTTGTCGGCTGGCGCAGGGCTAACACCCTCGCCAGCAGTTCCGTTTAAGCGTTCGGGACCGCTTTTGCCTGCGAGGGCCGCTTTCGACGCCCGCCGCTGATCTCCCACCTTTTGTGGAACCACAT
>NZ_RZTF01000329.1:0-7138 GCF_004023175.1 Mesorhizobium sp. M7A.F.Ca.MR.362.00.0.0 | reverse complement strand
ACGAACGCAGTTCTGGCATTCAGGCAGGTGTAGAAGCCATGCAAGACGCCTCATTTGAGGTCACCTGTCGTATCTAGCTGCTTGCCGGACCACTATGTAAAGCGAGCGCTATTGGCTGCCTCTGCGATGCGGGAATTGGCAGCGGACGTCTCTCGATCAAACAGGCATCTTGCTTGTAGAATTCTTTTAATCGTGAAGCGGCGCGAGTGCGCTATCCGTTGAGGTGAGCAAGGCCGGCGCCCTGGGTGAGCGCTGGTGTCGGGTGGTGGAAAGTACAGGGGGAGCTGTGTGGCCCCTCTTTCTCGGCCTCGACGATGTGCGAAGGAGCCTGCGCGGCGAACGGGCCAACGCCCCAGGCTCAGAACCTGGGCGAACCTAACTCCCGCCAAAGGACAGCCCAGAGCTGGATACACGAAAGAGATACTGAACCCGCGAATCAGATTCTGATCAATCGTCGTGTCTGAGCTCCACTCGGCTCTTACGGAGATAATCGCGCGGCCCGGCAACGGCCGCGCGTGCCGCGGGCGTGAGCTTTGCGCTTCGTCAGAAGTGCCTCGAGCGTGACGACGATAATTGACCAGCCATATGGAACGCATTCGCCCAGTTATCCAAAGCGTGGATACCTTTCATCTAAACAAAGGATTTTACCGTTTTTGCTGCAGGTCCCATAGAAGCGCTTCAAGTTGGAAAGATAGGTAGTTCCGATGGTTGCGTTGGATCTGAGGAGCATCATCTGGTGTGCGGGGCGTACAAAGTCAGTCGCATCTGCATTGCGGCTTGGTCTTTCGGCGGTCCCCACAAGTTACGCCCCGTTGGCGCGACGCCAATTATTTAATCAATGCTTGGACATTTATCTCAACCAGACAGCTACAAGGTGAGGTCTTCCATGCGTCCGAATGTCGAGTGGAAGTTGTGCTGGGAAAATGAGCTGCAACTGGCCGACCATGTCGAACTCTCCGACTTTTTTCGAAAGACCTATGGACGGACTGGCGCCTTCAACGCGGAGCCATTCGAAGGCGGCCGCAGTTGGGCCGGCGCGAGGCCGGAATTCCGCGCAATCGGCTACGACGCGCATGGGGTAGCGGCTCACATCGGCATGCTGCGGCGCTTCATCAAAGTTGGCGAGGTCGACTTGATCGTCGCTGAATTGGGCCTGTACGCGGTTCGTCCGGATCTTGAAGGGCTCGGAATCGGTTTTTCGATGCGCGTGGCGTACCCAGTGCTCCATCAGTTGGGTGTTCCATTCGCTTTCGGCACGGTTCGGCACGCGCTGCGAAACCATGTCGAAAGATTCTGCAGAGCCGGCCTCGCGAACATTGTGTCGGGCGTTCGCGTACGGTCGACCCGTCCAGATGTGCATCCCGACCTGCCGCCCACGCGCCTGGAAGACGTACTCGTGTTGGTTTCGCCGATCGGACGCTCGATGGACGAGTGGCCGTCTGGTACCCTGATCGACCGGAACGGTCCGGAACTATGAAGCCTCTGGACTACATATGCGAAGGGCAGAGTGACAATGCCGATCGCATTGCAGAGCGCAGCGTCTATCTGACGTTTGACGACGGTCCCAATTCATTTTTCACACCGCAGATACTCAATGTGCTGGCGCAACATCAGGTGCCGGCGACCTTCTTCGTTGTTGGGGCCTACGCGGCCGACGAGCCGGAACTCGTTCGCCGAATTATTACAGACGGCCACGGTATAGCCAACCACACGATGACTCATCCGGACCTAGCTAAATGCGGGTCCGTCGAAGTCGACTGCCAGATAGTTGAGGCAAACAGAGTCATAGGGATGGCTTGCCCGCAGGCCATGGTTCGGTACTTTCGTGCACCCTATGGCATCTGGACCGAAGAAGTAATCGCTGCATTAGCGGGTGAGGCATTGGCGCCCGTCCATTGGTCCATTGATCCACGCGACTGGTCTCGCCCCGGCGTTGACGCCATCGTCGACAGAGTGCTCGCCGATATCCGGCCGGGCGCAATCGTGCTGTTGCACGACGGGTGCGCTCCCGACGAATTGCAACCAGGCAATCAAGCCAGTCTGCGCGACCAGACGGTGACAGCGTTGTCACGCCTAATTCCAGAATTGCACGGCCGCGGATTTGTAATCCGATCACTTCCTCAACATCCCTGAACAAACAGAGATCCTATGGACCTTCTCACCACAGCCAGTACTGTTGCCGTTTCGTCTTATGCGGTGCTCTCGACTGTTTACAGAGGCATGCAAGCGGTCTACTCCCAACCGGAAAATGTTACGCCGCCGTCGGAAAGCTTGTTCGGATCCGACCGTTGGCCGAGCGTGGATGTCATTATCCCCTGCTACAATGAGGACCCGCGCACACTCGCGGCGTGTTTAGCTTCCATTGCAAATCAAGATTACTCCGGAACATTTCAGGTCTATCTGGTTGACGACGGTTCTGGAAATCGTAATGCCGTCATCCCGGTACATCACGCCTACGAGGGCGACCCGAGATTCAATTTCATTCTGCTCCGCGAAAATGTTGGCAAACGCAAGGCGCAGATCGCCGCCATCCGCCGCTCATCTGGAGATTTCGTGCTCAGCGTCGACTCTGACACGACACTTGCGTCCGACGTCATCACGAAGCTTGCAGTAAAAATGCGGGATTCCATGGTCGGAGCGGCCATGGGCCAGCTGACGGCATACAACCGCAGCGACACTTGGTTGACCCGATTGATCGATATGGAATACTGGCTGGCTTGCAATGAGGAGCGCGCGGCGCAAGGTCGCTTTGGTGCGGTCATGTGCTGCTGCGGCCCATGTGCAATGTACCGCCGGTCTTGTCTCCTTTCTCTGCTGGATCAATACGAGACGCAGCTGTTCAGGGGGAAACCAAGCGACTTCGGTGAAGACCGTCATCTTACGATCCTCATGCTGAAAGCAGGCTTTCGAACCGAGTACGTTCCAGGTGCCGTCGCGGCGACAGTCGTTCCGGACAAGATGGGACCTTATTTGCGCCAACAACTCCGCTGGGCACGAAGCACTTTCCGGGACACGATGCTTGCGCGAGGTCTACTGCGTGGCCTGGATCGCTATCTAACTTTGGATGTGATGGGAGAGAATCTCGGCCCATTGTTGCTCGGCATCGCGGTAGTAACGGCGCTCGGTGAGTTACTATTTTCACATACAGTAAATTGGTGGACGGTGCTGGCTATTGTCACGATGACCATAATCAGATCTACGGTGTTATCTTTCCGCACTCGGCAGCTTCGATTCATCGGCTATTCAATGCACGCGTTAATCAGGATATTCCTGTTGATCCCCTTGAAGGCTTACGCCCTGTGTACATTGAGCAATAGCGATTGGCTGTCGCGTAAAAGTGTTCCCCTGCCCAACAGCAGCACAAAGGAAATCACAAGCGCGATGCCGCTTGGCGGAGCAAATGCTGCGGGCAATTCTGGAATTGCGGAGTCACTTCATACTGCAGATCTTTCGCTCACAGCTAGTGAAGTCTGACGGCCTTGCAGCGCCGAGTGACCGAGTAAGTTGTGTCAGTCGACACGGGGTGAAGCTTGTCGAGTTACCTATGGTCAGAACGGGGACTATGTGGAAGCGACACGTGGCATCTTGACGTTATTCTTTGGCGGAAGCGATACACACGTCGCTCCGGCCGCGACTTTCCAAAGGTGTCATCTCAAGGCGGTGGCCTGCTCTGAACCAGAATTCGCAAGTAAGCTGCCGGTGGCCAATCGGACTCATTCCGCTTGAGATAGACGCATGTCCAATGTAGCAATCGACCTTACCGGCGTAACCAAATTATTCGGAAACAAGCTCGTTGTGGACGGGCTGTCCTTCACCGTTGCATCGGGAGAGTGCTTCGGTCTGCTGGGGCCTAACGGCGCAGGCAAGAGCACGATTGCGCGTATGCTCCTCGGTATGACCCGGCCTGACGCGGGTGATATAACAGTCCTCGGTCTACCAGTGCCGGCACGCAGCCGCTTGGCCCGCAAGGGCATAGGCGTGGTCCCGCAGTTCGACAATCTCGACCTGGAATTTACGGTACGTGAGAACCTGTTGGTGTTCGGGCGCTACTTCGGCATGAGTACAAGAGAGATCAACGCCGTCATCCCACGGCTGCTCGAGTTCGCTCGCCTTGAGAGCAAGGCGGATTCACGTGTCGGCCTGCTATCCGGCGGGATGAAGCGGCGCCTGACGCTGGCACGTGCTCTGATCAACGACCCCCAGTTGCTTGTGATGGATGAGCCCACGACCGGCCTCGACCCGCATGCCCGCCATCTGATCTGGGAGCGACTTCGTTTCCTGCTGGCGAGCGGAAAAACGATCATTTTGACCACCCATTTCATGGAAGAGGCTGAGCGGCTTTGTGATCGGCTGTGTGTTCTCGAGCGGGGACGCAAGATCGCCGAGGGCAGTCCTCATGCGCTGATCGACGAGTACATTGGGTGCAACGTGATCGAGATCTTCGGCGGTAATCCACAGGAGCTGATTTCGCTGATCAGACCGTACGTTCAGCGTGTCGAGGTAAGCGGCGAGACGCTCTTTTGCTATGCGCCTGAGCCGGAGGATGTGCGCATCCAGCTTCGCGGTCGAGCGGGTCTGCGTATTCTAGAGCGTCCACCCAGTCTGGAGGACGTTTTCTTGCGGTTAACCGGACGTGAGATGGAGAAGTGAGCAATGGGTGAACGTTTTGCGGCCGCTCTACCCGCCAACGCCTGGAACTGGATGGCGGTGTGGCGCCGCAATCATCTGGCATGGAAGAAGGTGGCATTTGCTTCAATGCTCGGCACCCTTGCTGATCCGATGATTTACCTTTTCGGGCTCGGCACTGGCCTTGGACTGTTGGTAGGCCGCATCGAAGGTGCATCCTACATCGCCTTTCTGGCAGCCGGCATGGTTGCGACGAGCGCGATGACAGCATCAACCTTCGAAACAATTTACGCGGTTTTCGGTCGAATGCGCGATCAGGGCACTTGGGAAGCAATCCTGCACACACAACTTACCCTCGGCGACATCGTTCTCGGTGAATTGACCTGGGCAGCCACAAAGGCTTTTCTGGCCGGTACGACAATTGCGATTGTTGCGGCCGCGCTAGGTTATGCCGCGTGGACGTCGGTTCTCTACGTGCTACCGGTCGTCGCTCTCACCGGATTCGCCTTTGCGAGCCTGGCCATGCTCGTCATCGCGCTCGCGCCCAGTTATCACTATTTTATTTTCTATCAGACGCTTGTCATCACACCCATGCTGTTCCTTTCGGGCGCGGTTTTTCCAGTCGGCCAATTGCCAGGAGTGTTTCAGCAGATTGCGGCCTTCTCGCCCCTGGCGAATTCTATCGAGCTAATCCGTCCGGTGATGCTCGGCCGCCTGGGCGACAATGTAGGGCTGCATATAGGCGCACTTTGCATGTTCGCTGTATTGCCTTTTTTTCTGTCGGCTGGACTGTTTCATCGACGACTAATGCGTTGACGCTTGCTTACACCCATTAACCAGAAGGAGGTCCGCAATGCCGGATGCAAACTGCCCACAGCGGCCCGGAGGCATGCGTATGCTAGGAATCGCGAGTGGTACAACGCCGAAGCCGGGCGCCACCCAGCCGCTGCAGGCACCCGCCCAGCTTCGCGACCACACCTCGAAGAACAGGCTGGATGGTGAGGCGCGGACCCACCCGGAGCGTTCAATCGATAGCAGCCAAGCTTCTTGTGCGCGTCCACAGACCGTCGCGGCCATTATTTAGTTGGATACACATGCAATGACCCACAACGAAGCAACTCCTGAGCCTTTTGTGATCCTTGCTATGCCAAGGACCGGAACACACTATTTAGAAGAATTGCTAAACGAGCATCCAACCGTTTTGAGTAACGGTGAGTTGCTAAACGAATATGATCCCAATTGGCCCAGCACTGATCGCCTGCTAGGCACGGATCGCGAGCTTCTTGAGCTTGCCTATGTGCGCTGCCCTATGCGCGACTACAAGAATGTGACGCATCTTGGATGCAAGATCAATGAACCTCAGTTTCGCGAGCGTCCCGCATTCTTTGCGGAACTGGCTCGTTGGCCAGCACTCAAGGTCATCCTTGTTGTTCGCCGAAACGTATTGGAATCGCTCCGATCCTTTGTGCAGGCCAGGGAAAGCGGTCACTGGCTGAAGTTCAGCTGGGACAACGATACCGCTCGGCCACCGAGCGTCAGGTTGTCAATCGCCGACTGTGAGGCTTATTTCAAAGCCGCCGACGATTTTCACGCTCGCGTTATGGACTCCTTCACGTCGACCAACCTGCTTGTAATGGAATACGAGAGCCTACTTCACGAACCTGCCCAATGCCTGGGAGCGGTTTGGGATTTCCTGGGCGTTCCAGCGCTTGAGCCATCAGATAACGCCATCCTGCAGCGCCAGGAAACGCGACCGCTGGATCAAACGGTGGAGAACTTTGACGAGTTGCGGATTCACTTCGCACGGGGACCTTATTCAAGATTTTTTGACCTCGGAGATTCAATGCGCTCCTACGCTTAATCGCTTGTACCGCGTGCTCTGATGGGCGTGTAGGATATCCTGCAGTTTGCGCGCATTCCGTCGCAAAACTGACAAACCAAAGTCACCAAGACGACAGAGATATCGGCCGGCAGTCGATCTGCGGCAGACATCAAAGACACGGCCGCAAGGCGACCTGGTCAATTCCCTCTCTGGCGAAGCACTTCTTCAGACGCGATCTTTGGCGAGCCTTGAGTGCAAATTCCGGCAAAGGTGGAGGGTTCCAGTGCGCAACCCGCACCAATCTCGCTGGACGGGACAGGCCTCCAGTTGGCACGGCGCTTGCTCCGAGATGACAGCAGCGCTCGACCGGAGCGCAGCATGGGAGAAGGAGGAGCCCCCACCCCGATCCGGTCAGGGAGAGAGAAACGGTGTTGGTTCCAAGAGTCCCCCGCGCGATCGCAGCGCCCCGCAAGCCCCATTTTGCCCGGACCTACGTGCAGGTGCTTGCCGCCATAGTCCTGGGAGCCGCAATTGGCTACCTCTATCCGGAAACCGGCCAGAGCCTGAAGCCGCTCGGCGATGCCTTCATCAAAGTCGTCAAGATGATTATCGCACCTGTCATCTTCCTGACAATTGCGACCGGCATTGCCGGCATGAGCGATCTGCAGAAGGTCGGCCGAGTTGCCGCCA
>NZ_RZTF01000328.1:0-7157 GCF_004023175.1 Mesorhizobium sp. M7A.F.Ca.MR.362.00.0.0 | reverse complement strand
CGTGATAGAAGTGTGGAACAAGATCGACCGGCTCGACGAAGGCAACCGGACCCGGCTGCTTGCCGACGGCGCCGATGCCAACAAGGCGCCGCCGATTGCGGTGTCGGCGGTGACCGGCGAGGGCATTGATGCGCTGAAGGCGATCATCGAAACACGGATGGCGGGCGAACTCGAAGACCTCACCGTGACGATCGAGCCGGCCCAGTTCGGCCTTGTCGACTGGCTTTACCGCAATGGCGATGTCGTTTCGCGAAGCGACAATGATGACGGCAGCGCCACCATCTCGCTCAAGGCCACGCAAAGCGCCCGCGAAGAGATCGAAAGCAGATTGCGTCGTAAAAACAACGGTTAGTACGGGTTATTTCGCGCTTTTTGCTTCCTGCCAGAGCGCTTCCATCTCGGCCAGATCAGCCTTTTCCAGCGTGCTGCCGGATTTTTCCAGGGCCTGTTCGACATAGTGGAAGCGCGAGCGGAATTTTTCGTTGGTGCCGCTTAGCGCTGCTTCGGAATCGAGCTTGAGGTGACGGCCGAGGTTGACGACGGCAAACAGCATGTCGCCGAACTCATCCTTGATCGAGGCGGTGTCGCCCTTGGCCAGGGCCTCGCGCAATTCGCCGATCTCTTCCTCGATCTTGTCGAGGATGGGCGCCGCTTCGCTCCAGTCGAAGCCGACGCGGGCGGCCTTCTCCTGTAGTTTCAGCGCCCGGGTCAGCGCCGGCAGGGCGACCGGAACGCTGTCCAGAAACCCCTTGCCGTTGTCTTCGGGGTCGAGACCACGCGCGAGGCGGGCGCTTCGCTTCTCCGCCTTCTCTTCGGCCTTGATCTTTTCCCACATGCCCTTGGCCATGCCGGCGCTACGGGCTTTTTCGTCGCCGAAGACATGTGGGTGGCGACGGATCATCTTCGTCGTGATGGCTTGCACCACGTCAGGGAACGAGAATTCACCGGCCTCCTCGGCCATCTGGGCATGATAGACGACCTGCAGCAGCAGGTCGCCGAGTTCGTCGCGCAGATCGTCGAGATCGCCGCGCGCGATGGCATCCGCCACCTCATAGGCTTCCTCGATCGTATAGGGCGCGATGGTCGAGAAATCCTGTTCGATATCCCAGGGGCAGCCGGTCTTCGGCGCCCGTAGCGCCGCCATGATCTCGATCAGGCGCGAAATGTCTTTCGATGGTGTCATAGGGCTGATGCTATCGCGCGGCCGGCCGCGCGGCCAACGCTGTCAGCCGGCGAGAGTGCCTTGTCCACAGACAAGCCGCGTCAATCAAGAACCGAAACGATCGCCTTGGCGAGTTCGTCCATGCCGTCCTCGGGCAGGCCGGCGACATTGATGCGGCTGTCGCCGACCATGTAGACGCCGTGCTCGGCACGCAGTCGCTCGACCTGCGCTTCCGTGAGCCCAAGGCGGGAGAACATGCCGCGATGGCTGGCGACGAAATCGAAACGGTCGGAATTCGACTGCCGGCGCAGCGCCTCGGCGAACTGCACGCGTAGCCTGAGCATGCGCAGGCGCATCTCTTCGAGCTCGGCTTCCCAGTCGGCGCGCAAGGCGGCATCTTCGAGCACCATGCGCACGGCCGCCGCACCATGGTCCGGCGGCATCGAATACATGGCGCGCGCCGCCGACAGCATCTGGCTCATCGCCACATCCGCCTGTGCGCCGTCCCTGGCCAGGATCATCGCCGCGCCGACGCGGTCGCGGTAGACAGCAAAATTCTTCGAGCAGCTCGAGGCGACGACCATTTCCGGAACTTTTGCCGCCAACAGGCGCAAGCCGAGGGCATCGGCCTCGAGGCCATCGCCAAAGCCCTGATAGGCGATGTCGACAAACGGCAGCAGCTCGCGCTCGACGACCAGATCGGAAACGGCAGCCCACTGGCCCGCATCCAGATTGGCGCCGGTCGGGTTGTGGCAGCAGCCATGCAGCAGCACGACGTCGCCGCTCTTTGCGGTCCGCAGGGCTGCCAGCATGTCGTCGAAGCGAACGGCGCCCGAGGCGGCATCGAAATAGGGATATTCACGGATCTGCAGGCCGGCGGCGCGCATTACCGGCATGTGGTTCGGCCAGGTCGGGTCCGACAGCCAGATGGTTGCATCCGAGCGTGTCCGCTTCAGCAGTTCCGCCACCAGCCGCAGTGCGCCGGAGCCGCCGGGCGCTTGCGCGGCACGGATGCGCGTCATGTCGGCGCCCGAACCGAAGGCGAGCTTGGCCATTACCGTGTTGAAGCCAGTATCGCCGGCAAGGCCGAGATAGGTCTTGGTGTCCTGACCCTGCAGCAGGCGCTTTTCCGCTTCGCGCACGGCGCGCATGACCGGCGTCTTGCCGTCGCGATCCTTGTAGACGCCGACACCGAGATCGACCTTGTCTGGACGCGGATCGGCTCGATAAAGGCCGATCAGGGCGAGGATCTTGTCGGCGGGGGCGGGCTGCAGGGCTTCAAACATCGCTAGGGCTCCAATGGCGGCGGAGTGATACGCAAATCGGTCGCGTTTCGCCAGCGGTTTTAGCTAGGTGCTCCAGCCTGAGACGGGGTGCCGGGAAGCCTGCCCTGCCTGCTCCTTTCAGCTTTGCCTCGGCCAGCGGTCAGCCCCCGCCGTGTTTCCCAGTCTGCCGCAACAGATAGACGACCGCGCCCAGCACCATCAAGGCCAGCCCGAACCATGTCAGGGCATAGGCCAGATGGTTGTTGTGGAACGAAACGACCGTCAGGCCGCCGACCGGCCACCCTCCCGGATTGGGCGCGGCATCGGCATCGATGAAATAAGGAGCGACCTGCCCGAGGCCTTGCGTCGTGGCGATTGCCTGCACATCGCGCGAATACCAGCGGTTGGCGGCCGGATCGTTGTTGCGCAGGAAGCCGCCCTTCGGTTCGGTCAGGCGCAGCAGGCCGCTAATTCCGGTGTGATCGCCCGAGGGCTTGCCTGCGAGGCGGGTTGCCGGATCGCGCTTGTCCGTCGGCACGAAGCCCCTGTTCACCAGAATCGTGAAGCCATCATCCGCTCGGAACGGCGCCATTACCCAGAAACCACCGCCGCGATCGGTGACCGCCTGGACCAGGGTCTCGCGATCACCGAGAAACCGGCCCGTGACGGCAAGCTGGCGATACTCGTCATCCCTGGCGTTGATCTCTGGCCAGGCCGAAGGCGCCGGGGCGGCCACAGGTACTGCCTTGAGACGCTGGTCGACACGCTCGATCAGGTCGAGCTTCCAGACGCGGCGCTCCAGCTGCCAGATACCGAGCGCCGAGAACCCTGCGACGCCGATGGCACCGCAAAGGCAAAGCATCAACAGCGTCCATCTCGAACGCGTAACCCTTTGGCCGCCGCCTGTATTCGGATGCAGTGTCGTCCGCGCCTGTTCGTCCAAAGCCAGGTCCCTCTCTCAGGGTATCTGACTCATGTCATGGCCGGGCATCATGTTGACGTTCAGATGGTACATGACCCAGAGCGAGCCCGTCAGCGCGATCACCACCAGGATGAGGGTGAAGATCAGGGCCATCATGGTCCAGCCGCTCTCCGACCTGGTGTTCATATGCAGAAAGAACACCATGTGGACGATGATTTGCACGAAGGCGAAGGCCATGATGGCAATCGCCGACGCCATCTGATTGCCGAGCGCGTTGGTCATGACCAGCCAGAAGGGAATGGCGGTCAGCACGACGGACAGGCCGAAACCTGTCAGATAGCCGCGCAGCGAGCCGTGATCGACGCCGTGATGCGCGTGGCTCTGGTCGCTGGTGTCTGTGTGGTGTCCGGCGCTCATCGCAACATTCCCATCAGATAAACGAAGGTAAAGACGCCGATCCAGATGACGTCAAGGAAGTGCCAGAACATGCTCAGGCACATCAGGCGCCGCTGGTTCGCGGCGATCAGCCCGTGCCTGGAGACCTGCACCATCAGCACCACCAGCCAGACCAGGCCGAAGGTGACGTGCAGGCCGTGCGTTCCGACCAGCGTGAAGAACGATGACAGGAAGCCGCTGCGCTGCGGCGTCGCCCCCTCGTGGATGAAATGAGCGAATTCGTAGAGTTCGATGCTGAGAAAGGCGAGGCCGAACAGGCCAGTGATCACCAGCCACACCTGCATGGGTTTCACCCGTCCCTTCGCCATCTCCAGCATCGCGAAGCCGTAAGTGATGGAGGACAGGAGCAGCATGGTGGTGTTCAGCGCGACCAGCGGAAGATCGAACAGGTCCTTCGGCGCGGGTCCGGCCGCGTAATTGCCACCGAGCACGCCGTAGACCGCGAACAGCATCGCGAAGATGAGGCAGTCGCTCATCAGGTAGATCCAGAAGCCGAGCATGGTGCTGCTGCCGCTCTCGGCATGGCCGTGGTCGTCTTCCAGGTGGAAGACCGTGTCGTCGATCACCGTGTCGGCGTGTGCCATGGTGCTTATCCCGCCTGGCTGGTGGCTGCGAGCAGGCGTGTCCGCTCGTCCTCGACGCGGGTGACGTCACTGGACGGAATGTGGAAGTCCCGGTCGTAGTTGAAGGTATGCGCGATGGCGTAGCCGATCAGGGCGACGAAGCTGACGATCGCCAGCCACCAGATGTACCAGATGAGCGCCATGGCAAGCACCACGCTCAACCCGGCCAGGACGACGCCGGCTCCGGTGTTGCGCGGCATGTGGATGTCGCGGAAGCCCGTCAACGGACGCTGGTAGCCGCGATTCTTCATGTCCGCCCAGGCGTCGAGATCGTGGACGACGGGCGTGAAGGCGAAATTGTAGGCCGGGGGCGGCGACGAGGTTGCCCATTCGAGGGTGCGCCCGTCCCACGGATCGCCGGTATCGTCGCGAAGCTGCTCGCGCCGGCGCACGCTGACGAAGATCTGGATGAGGAAGGACAGGATCCCAAGCAGGATCAGGAAGGCGCCGAAGGCGGCGATAATGAACCAGATCTGCAGCGAGGGATCCTCAAAGGTGCGCAGCCGGCGCGTTACGCCCATCAAGCCGAGGATGTAGAGCGGCATGAAGGCGAACCAGAAGCCGACCACCCAGAACCAGAACGACATCTTTCCCCAGAACGGATCGAGCCGGAAGCCGAATGCCTTGGGGAACCAGTAGCTGATGCCGGCAAACAGGCCGAACAGCACGCCGCCGATGATGACGTTGTGGAAATGCGCGACCAGGAACAGGCTGTTGTGGAGCACGAAGTCGGCCGGCGGTACCGCGAGCAGCACGCCGGTCATGCCGCCGACAGTGAAGGTCAGCATGAAGGCGACGGTCCACATCATTGGCAGTTCGAAGCGGATGCGGCCGCGATACATGGTGAACAGCCAGTTGAATATCTTGGCGCCTGTCGGGATCGAAATGATCATCGTTGTGATGCCGAAGAACGAGTTGACGCTCGCTCCCGATCCCATGGTGAAGAAGTGATGCAGCCAGACCAGGTAGGACAGGATGGTGATGACGACTGTCGCGTAGACCATCGACGTGTAGCCGAAGAGCCGCTTGCCGCAGAAGGCCGAGGTCACTTCCGAAAATATGCCGAAGGCCGGCAGGATCAGGATGTAGACCTCGGGGTGGCCCCAGATCCAGATCAGGTTCACGTACATCATCGGATTGCCGCCGAAGTCGTTCGTGAAGAAGTTGGTGCCGACATAGCGGTCGAGAGCCAGCAGGGCCAGCACCGCCGTCAGCACCGGGAAGGCGGCGACGATGAGCACATTGGTGCAAAGCGCGGTCCAGGTGAAGATCGGCATTCTCATCATGGTCATGCCAGGCGCGCGCATCTTGACGATGGTGCAGACCAGGTTCACGCCCGACAGCAGCGTGCCGACACCCGCCACCTGCAGCGCCCAGATATAGTAATCGACGCCGACATCGGGACTGTAGCCGATGCCCGACAGCGGCGGGTAGGCGAGCCAGCCGGTGCGCGCGAATTCGCCGACAAACAACGACATCATGACGATGACCGCGCCGCCGACCGTCATCCAGAAGCTGAAATTGTTGAGGAATGGAAACGACACGTCGCGCGCGCCGATCTGCAGCGGGACGACGAAATTCATCAGGCCCGTCACCAGCGGCATCGCTACGAAGAAGATCATGATCACGCCGTGCGCGGTGAAGATCTGGTCGTAGTGATGCGAATTGAGATAGCCTTCCGAACCGCCGAAGGCCATCGCCTGCTGGAGCCGCATCATGATGGCGTCGCTGAAGCCGCGCAGCAGCATGACGATGCCGAGCACCATGTACATCACGCCGATGCGCTTGTGGTCGACGCTGGTGAACCATTCGCGCCACAGATAGCCCCAGAGCTTGAAATAGGTCAGTGCGCCGACGAGTGCCACGCCGCCCAGCGCGACGACTATGAAGGTCGCGACCACGATGGGCTCGTGCAGCGGCAGCGACTCGAGCGTAAGCCGGCCGAAGATCGCCTTGAGAAGAGCAGGATTGTCGAACATGTCTTGCGTGGCGCCTCAGGAGTTGAAGGGCGACCGAAGCGTGCCGGTTGCGGAAGGTGACGGCAGTCGGATCGACAGGGGCAGTGGCCGTTGCAGACCGGCGCCGACGATCGGCGTCGAGGTCACCGGCGTGGCGGATTGATCGGCCTTCGAAGCCGCCAGTGCTTCTTCGGTCGTGCATATGCTGGCGACATAGGATGGGGCAGGACCGAATATCGTGCCGCGCCGGGCGAACTTGTCATACAGCAGCGGCAGGGTATTGCGGATGCCGGCCATTCCCAGACCGCCCTTGGCATCGATCTGCGACATCTCGCTCATGCACATCTTGCCGGGCTCGACGCACATGTTGAGGATCGCCTTGTAGAGATCGGCATCCACCGCCGCATAGTGGCGCACTGGTTGGTTCTCGCTGGGCTGTTCGAGCTCCAGATAGCCGTTTCGGTCGAGCTTGCCGCCGCCGTCCTTTGCCTTCGCGATCCATGCCTGGAAACCGGCATCGTCCAGGCCGTGGAACGCGAAGCGCATTCCCGAGAAGCCGGCGCCGCTGTAGTTGGCGGAGAACCCTTCATAGTCGCCGGACTTGTTTATGACGGCGTGCAGCCTGGTTTCCATACCCGGCATTGCATAGATCTGGCCGGCCAGTGCTGGAATGTAGAAGGAGTTCATCACCGATGCGGAGGTGATGCGAAAGCTGATCGGCCGGTCGACCGGCGCAGCCAGTTCGTTGACCATGGCGACGCCGTACTGCGG
>NZ_RZTF01000327.1:4867-7189 GCF_004023175.1 Mesorhizobium sp. M7A.F.Ca.MR.362.00.0.0 | reverse complement strand
TATGTGCGCGGTTCGGCCGGCATCTTTCCGGCTGGCGAAACGATCACGGGCGCAACGTCAGGTGCCACAGCCGTAATCGCCGCGCCCTACCAGACGCCTCTTGCGATCGGTCCGGGCACGTTGATGAACTGCTCGACCGACGCCGTCGTCGTTGCGAACGTAGTGACACCGGCGAGCCTTAGCCTTTCTGGCATCAGGGGAAACACCCAGTCGCATGGCATCCGGTTCAACCTTTCCGTGGGCCAACGGCTGCGCAAAGCCAGTCTCAGGGACATCGCCCTGAAAAATTCGACCTCCATTGGCGTTGCTTTTCGAGTAACCACCGGCGGCGCGATAGACGAAATGCTGGTCGATGGCTTTGACATGACGGAATGGGTTGGTGATGGCACCGGCAGTTCCATCACGGCCGGCATCGTGACCAGGTTTATTGGCGGCAACAATCCCGGCCTGCAGGGGACGTCGAGTGTGCCGACCAATCTGACCGTCAACACAACGCTGTCCGGGCTTCACAACCGGGCACTCTGCCACAACAACGGGGCCGGCGCGACGCGGACACATACGCTGCCGCCTGCCGTGCCTGGCCTTCGGATCGGCTTTGCCGGAGTACACGCAACCCATGTCATGAACATCGAGCCCAACGGGACGGACACGATCAAGGGCGGCGGTGCAGGAAAATATCTCATTCTCGATCCCGGCGAGCGTGTAACCCTGGAGGCCTATACGGTAGGACTTTGGGTTGTCAGTTCGGCTATCGGCTGGTCAGGGGATTTCGAAGCCTAGGATGAATTCGCAACTTTGCGTAAGGGTACTGCGTCATGCCTAAGTTGATCGTTGCGAGGATGACGAAAACTAGAGGATACGTCAGCTTCAATTTTGTGGCCAACAACACGACCGACAGGCCAATGCCCAAGAGCGGCAAGCTCAACAAATACATGGCAATCCCTACAACTGCCCATAAGCCGTATCGGAGCAGAAAGTCGAGGCCAACGCCGAGATAGCCAAATGTGAAGAACATCGGTATCTGACTTTCGCTTAGGCCAAACAGCGTTATCCGCTGGTAGGAAAATGCCCACTCCATCATCTGATCGTGCTGCGTGCCTTCGATATAGAGTTGCGATCTTGTTTCAAGATTCAGCAACGCCCAATATATAATGATTGAAAGCAGCGCTATGCCGACAGCGGCGACAAGAATCCTCCATCTTCGAACGGCAAAAAATTGGTGGAGCCCAACAATTCCGCAGAACATTGCGACGAACATCATGCCGCCCAGCGACATCGTCGCGATCGCTGAAAGAATGCCTAAAATTGAGACCTTCGAGAGCTTGCGCGAAAGGGCATACTCGCCAGCAAGTAGGCTTGCGATCATAGTCGAATGGGTACCCGGTTCATTCGACAAGCCTGCAAAGCGCGGCACTCTGCCGACGGCAAGCTCAAGTCCTTTCTTACTCATGACCGTCTGGTCACCAAGGCCAAGACTTGCAAGCGGGTCAAAATAAGTTCGGAACGCCACGAAATAGAAAATCTGGAACAGGACCATAAGCGCGTGCGCAGCGATCGCCCATCGCAAACCAACCAACAAAGGACGACTGTCTTTGGCAAAGCAAGCTGGAACGAGGATGAGAGCCAAGCTGCTGCCAATAGTGCCTAGGACTGCTTTAGTGCCGCCATCTTCGGTGAAAGTTCCGCACATCCCGACTAGTAGGAAAGCAACGATCCAAAAAGAACTCGCTTTGACCGGCGCATTTAATAGCGGGATCAGCATGAGAAGTCCGAGGTAGCAAAAGGCGGCTACCCCGAATTGAGTCAGATAGACACTTTGCAGACTCATTGCGATGACGGCAGAGACGGCGTAAATTGTCTTCAGTTTGTCAGAAAAGGTCGACTGGCTAGCGATTTGAATACTTTGTGTTCTTGCGTAATAGTGTGACATGGTGCTAACAGGACTTGTAGATAGGGATCGTCCCGCAAAGGATGCCGGACTCTGTCAACGCCGTTGCCAAGTCAAGCGCACCGTCAATCTTGCATTGCGCTACGATAAATCTACCCAAGGTTGCCACCGTCTTCCCATCGCATGGGGTGCCGCCGCCAACAGGCTTACATTTCACATAGGCATTTTCATAAGAAAGCCTAACGCTCTGGGCTGCTTTTTCCGCAGACGTTGTACCTGATGGCCTAACTCCACAGAGAACAATGGAAGTGCCATCCACCTCGAACGAACTAGCGGTGAGCACGGTCAGTCGACCTTTGATGTCCTTTATTTCTGCAAGCTTCGGCACGGCTTTGGGAGCCTTGGGAGTAGCGAATCTTAGGACGCCGATAGTG